>JACYMF010000056.1 GCA_015272165.1 Cyanobacterium sp. T60_A2020_053 | reverse complement strand
ACAGTTGTTTCAACCTATCAGAAAATTGCATATCATCCCGCAATGATGCAACGCCAAAAACTTTAGCACCACCTAATTTACTGTGAACATGACCACACTTTGTACAAGTTTTGCTGGTAAATTCCTCTGTCACATCAATAATTTGACAGCCACTTAACTCAGCTTTATTTTTCAAAACTTGTTTAAATCTCTTTTAAGATGTTTGGCAAAATATTCAGGGTTAGTAGGTGTACTTCAGATACTTACTTTACAACACTTGCCACCACGACAGCTATTATTGTTATAAGGACAATATACAATACCCCAAGCGTGACCATGAGATTCTTTTACAATCCATCCTCTTTTCTGGGCATATTCAATTATTTCCCTGATTTCCTTATGAGGATGTTTTTTAATTTTATTTCTTTAGTTGTTAATCGACAACTTAGTTTCTAAAATAACATATTAAGATGATTTCATTTCGTTTAGTTTTCCCCAGTGAATTTGACTTATTGAGAGAAATATATCGCCAATCGGTATTGAAACTAGCGCCCTCCCTCTATACACCAGAACAAGTGATCGCCTGGGCAAAAGCGCCCTCCCACCGTAATAAGTTCTACGAATTTATTTTTTCTCCAGCAACTTATGTTATCTTGCAGGAAAATCAAGTTATTGGTTTTTGCGGTTTAAGAGATGATGGACATATTGCCTCTTTTTATCTTCATCCCGATTTTACTCGGCAAGGATATGGTACAAAATTACTAAAATATGTTTTAAATCAAGGTAAAGCAAAGGGAATTAAACGATTTTATACAGAAGCAAGTTTTTTTTCTCATGCCGTTTTTACTCGTTGCGGTTTTAGAGTAATAGAAATGGAAACGGTCAAATATGACGAGATATTTTTTACAAGGTATAAAATGGAGTTAGTTTTATCATCATGAGGGAAAATATGAGTAGCAGTGAAGAGATGAAGGCTTTTGTTAAGGAGTTACGCAGTCAGTTTAAAATTATCGCTACTTTTTTGGTAATTTTTTGGGCTGTAGAAATTATCAATCAGGCTTATTTTGGTAATCGTCTAAATTATTTGGGTATTACCCCTCGCAATTTTGTCGGTTTGAGGGGAATTATTCTCGCGCCCTTCCTCCATGTTAATTTTGCTCATCTTTTGAGTAATACTCCGCCTTTTGCCATATTAGCTTGGTTTGTGATGCTTCAAAATACCAAAGATTTTTACATCGTTAGTGCCATTTCTGCTTTGGTGAGTGGCGTTGGAGTGTGGTTATTTGCCAAACCTTATTCTGTGACCATGGGTGTTAGTGGTGTTATCTTTGGTTATCTGGGTTTTCTCTTGATGCGCGGTTACTTTCAGCGTAATGCGCCCTCCATCGCTCTTTCTCTCATCGTGATTTTCCTTTATGGTGGTATGATTTGGGGGGTTTTACCTTCTAGCCCCAATATTTCTTGGTTAGGACATTTATTCGGTTTTGTCGGGGGGGTGGGCGCTGCCAAAGTCGTTACTAAATGACGATACGCACTGATTCAAATGTTAAGTTAAGGGAGGTTTCAGGTAGCAGGTAGTAGGTTTCAGGTTTAAAACCCTTCCCTCCATAGACTCTTGTACCAGAAAAAGATCAATAAACATAAGTTTTTTGTCAATTCTTTAACCTAACACCGCGACACCCGAAACCTGACACCTCCCCTCACCAAAATACTTTTTCAGCACCACCTGATTATGAATAAAAATCTTGAAATTAATCTAGTAAAATATCTCAAAAAATACCGCAAAAAATATCCTCTGATTTCCTCAGAAAATAAAGAAGAGGTGTCAAATGATTTATTAAATAAACTTCAGCCTAAAAAAGTTTATTATTCTGTTAATTCCGCTAACTTTTCAGTGGGTTTTATCTCGTTAATTGCTGGATTAGTTATTGTAGGTGGTGGCGGTATTGCTTATAGTTTATCTCGCCCTTGTGTTTTAGATAGTTGTGATTTAATCACCGTTACTGAAAATAATATCAATGATAGTTTAACTAATATCAATCCTAATTATACTGAAGAAGAATTATTGATTTTAGCTTCCATAATTAATCAAAATATTCAACAATTAAAAACTATTCCTGCTTGGTCAAAACATCATCAAAATGCCCAAAATTTAATTACAGAGTATCAAATTATTACTAATGATATTAATTATTTAGTGGAAGCTGAAAAACAAGCTATCAGCGCCCGTCAAATGTCCTCAAAATTACCCCTTTCAGTGGCAGAATGGGAGCAAGTAGAAGATATATGGCGGAGGGCGCTGGCATCTAAAAGCACTGTTAAATCGCCAGTTTTTGCAGAACTAAAAAATAATAAAAATGATGATTATAATGCCGAATTAACCTTAGTACAATATCAAAAAAATCAAGCCATTCTGGCTGAAAATTTGTTGAGTGAAGCAGAAGTAATAGCAAAGGAAAATCAAATATTAAAAGACAACATCGAAAGTTTAGCAGATTTAGAAAATTTATCCCTCAAATGGCAAGAAGCTATTAATAAGATTAAAGGAATTGATGATGAGACAAAACCAGCGCCCCTCAAACCAGAATTAACAGATCGTTATGTGCAAGAATTGAACATAGTAAAAGAGAGAATTAAACAAGAAGAAAACGCTCAAAATATTTATCAACAAGCCCAAACAAAAGTAAAAGAAGCCCAAGACTCAGAAAATAATAATCAGTGGACAAATGCCGTTAAAAATTGGCGAGAAGTAGAAGTAATCTTAGCAGAATTTTCTCCAGAAAGTTTACTGAAAAATGACATGGAAACTTTGCAAAAAGAAGCAAAAGAAAAATTAGTTTTAGCAGAAAAAGAATTAAAACTAGCAATTAATCGAGAAAAAGCCAAACAAGAATTAACTAGAGTATGTCAAAGTAGTGAAAAAATTTGCGATTATTTAGTAGAAAATAAAACCATTAAAGTTTTTCTTCATCCTCAGTATTTAACTAATGTGGCAACCATCGCTCAAATCAGTACGACTAATGAAAATGCCATGATGGAAGCACTCATTAATCATATCAATCAAGTAGAAAAAAACTATCGTTATATTAGTTCTAAATATGACTTTACCCTAGAAATTTACAACGCCCAACAAAAACTTATTTTAGTTTATAATTAGGATCTGCTGTAAAGGTGTCAGGTATCAGGTGTTAGGTATTAAGTGAAAGAATTAACAAAAAATATATCTTAATTGATTTATTTAGCAAACCATAATTAATCTTTGAAAACGATAATTAAAAATGAACTTTGCCATCAGGCATAGTAGCGCCCGTCAAAATAGCTTCAGACAAATCCACTCCAGATAAATCAGCATCCCGAAGATTAGCGCCCGTCAAATTAGCGCCCCTTAAAATTGCCCCATTCAAACAAGCGCCCCATAAATAAGCACCATGAAAATTAGCATCGCTTAAATCAGCGCCCGTCAAATTAGCAAAATTAAGATTGGTGTAACTTAAATCTGCCGTGCGCAAATCAGTTTCCATGAGGTTACTTTTCATCAAATTAGCTTGAACAAACTGCGCACCTTTCAACTGCCCTTGTTTTAAACTAGCATTTTTCAGATTAGCTTGATCCAATACACTACGGCGCATATAAGCAGAATCAAGGTTACTACCACTTAAATCAGTGCCGTAAAGTTTCATGCCACTCATTTTAGCATTTTCCAAATTCATCCCACTAAAATTGACGCTATGTAAATCCAAACCATTAAGAAAAGCACCTTTGAGCTTAATGCCGTATAGTTTAGCACCTTTTAGGTTAGCGCCACTGAGACGGGCGCCGTCAAGATTACTCCAATTCAAATTAGCGCCCTCCAAATTAGCACCACGCAAATTCACTCCCGACAAATTAGCGCCACAAAGATTCACAGAAGGTAAATTTGCCATATAAAGACTTACCCAAGTTAACACAGCACCGCTTAAAGTTGCACCCTGTAAATCAACCTTGTGTAACTGCGCACCACTCAAATTCGCCTTAGTCAAATCAGCTTCAATCAATACCGCCTCTTTCAACTTCACAAAGCTAAGATTAGCACCATATAAAAAAGCACCACGCAAATCCGATTCCACAAGAAAACAACGCTCTAAATCTGACCATGCCAACTGCGCTTCTGTTAACTTAGAATGGGATAGGTTGGCATAACTTAATTTCATACCACTGAGGTTACTTTTACTGAGATTTATCTCCCGAAAATCCCTAAAACCCTCGTTATATTTTTTTAATATATCACTAATTAACATGATATTTTCTCCTGAAATTTGGTAATATGCACTTATTTAAAAATTAATTTACTACTTTTTTATCTAGTTATTTCAATTTGAGCAAATTAAAATAATTAACTTATTAAAGCTGATAAACTTATTTATTTTAAAAAAAAACTTTCACTAAAAATATCTATATTGTTAAAGATATAACTAAGAAATTTACCTTCTTTTATTATAGTTTTTTTTACCGTGATTAATTATTAATTATTTTCAGAATAAAAACAAAGTTATTTAAAGTTTATTTTTCGTTACAAAACTCTATATATAGCAATTTCCACCCTTATGAGGTACAAGATGATCCCCCTAAATCCCCCTTAAAAAGGGGGACTTGAGAATAATAAACATACCTCATTATCATGAAAAACGCTATAGGTGGTGCTGAAAAAGTGATGTGCTGAGGGCAAATTGACAATGGATAATTGATAATTGACAATGAATTATTATCAAAAAATAGTGGGAGAAAGGTTCTAACTATCTGACTTTGAAAACGCCCTGCTTGTTAAGACTCAATGATGATATTTTTAAATATTTGCACATGCGCTACTAATGATTTAGCATTGCGATAGCATCGTCCAATAATTGTAACCCTTCCGTGACTGATTCAATACGAGAACATCGATCTCGCAATTCCCCAGCGCCCTCAAACCCTTTACAATACCAACTGAGATGCTTCCGAGATTGTAAAATCCCCCTATAACCTTTATACTCCCATAAGCCGATTAAATGCTCTTTGGCACAGTTTAAACGCTCTTTAATGGTAGGTTGAGGAAGAATTTGCCCCGTGTGCAAAAAATAATCAATTTCCCCCACCAAAAAAGGATAACCCAGTGTACCACGAGAACACATGACCCCATCAGCGCCCGTCATCGTTAAGCAACGTAAAGCATCTTGCCACGAAAAAATATCGCCATTGGCAATAACGGGAATATCAAGATTTTGTTTCACTGCACCGATTAACTCCCATCGTGCCTTACCCGTGTAACCCTGCGCCCTCGTGCGCCCGTGAATGGTAATCATTTGCGCCCCAGCGTTTTGCATTCTTTGGGCAAACTCAATAATATTGATTTCCTCATCATTCCAACCGAGACGAGTTTTCACCGTCACCGGCACATCAACGGCGTTTCTAACCTCTTTTACTAAGGCTTCGGCAATATCCGGTTGTCGCAATAAACGTGAGCCTCCGCCTTTTTTGGTAATCTTATTCACAGGGCAACCCATATTTATATCGATAGTTTTCGCCCCTTCTGCTACGGCGAGGCGCGCTGCTTGTGCCATAAAATCAGGGCGACAATCAAATAATTGAATACTGATAGGTTGCTCATCAGGATCGATTTCCATGATCCTCGGTAATGTCTTGAAATGCTGTAATTCTGTGGCATTGACCATTTCCGTATAAGTCATGGCGGAGGGCGCGTAACGTCTCACCAAACGGCGAAAAACTAAATCTGTCACCCCCGATAAGGGCGATTGAAATACTCGACTATTTAGGGTAACGTTACCTATTTTCAGAGGTTGTGATAATTTTGTTAATAATTCGGACATTTAGTTAAAAGGGCAAAGGGCAAAGGGCAAGGGGCAAAGGTTTTTAGGCTTATAAATTAAAATCTTTATTTGACAAGGGTTTTGATTTATTCAGCAAACCTTAATTAATAATTGATAATTCATTACTCTCATAACTCTACTTTTTAACCAACTCTTGCTTAGATACTGACACTTTTATATTGTAATAATTTATTATAAAAATATTGTTAATTAAGAAAAGATATTCAAAGAAAATGAACCTAGAGTTACTAAGAGAAAAACGAGAAGAAATAATTAACATTGCCTCGAAACATGGCGCGTATAATGTGCGTGTATTTGGCTCAGTGGCAAGGGGAGAAGCTGACGAAAAAAGCGATATTGACTTCCTGATTGATTATGACATCAAAAAAATTACTCCTTGGTTTCCTGTGGGGTTAATTCGTGATTTAGAAAATTTTTTGGAAAAAAAAGTTGATGTTGTTACAGCGGTTGGCTTAAAAGAAAGAATCAAAGAAAGAGTATTTCAGGAGGCAATTAGTTTATGAGAGATGATAGTGAAAGAATTAGAGACATTCAAGAATGCCTTGACAGTATAGAAAAATATTCAGTAAGAGGAAAAAGAGCTTTCTTTGAAGATGAATTAATCCAGACATGGATTATTCACCACTTACAAATTATTGGGGAAGCTAGTCGAGCAACTTCTGAAGTATTTAAAGCTAAATATCCTCAAGTTTTATGGTTAAAAATAGCTGATTTTAGTAACTTAATTATTTATGAATGTTTTAGAGTTGATTTAGAAATTGTTTGGGAAATTGTCGAAAATGATTTAGCCCATCTAAAACAACAAATAAACGATATATTAAAAAATATATCAACATAAAAAAAGTTATTAAAAAAGTATTGTATTATTGATTATCTTGCCATTCTGACAAATCACGATCAATGGCATAAACGAAACTTTTTGACAATAAAAAAATGTTTTCCTCTCCAGAATTGGGAAATTTAACTAAGCCATATACTTTTGTATCATCAAAGTTACTATTACCTAATTTGATTTCGTAATTATCCCCATTATTAATTTTAACGGTTAGGGTGGAGGGCGCTGATTCTAAGCCATAATCACTCAATAATTTCTCTGTAACCTCGATTTGTGGTTGCTTTGTCGCTTCGGGAAATAAGTTAAGAAGAAATGACATAGAAGCATCATTTGCTTTTATTTTTTCAGGTTGTGTCATTTCCCAAATAGAATTTTCTCCACTGCTTTTAACAAAATTTAGGGTTTGTGACTGTTTATTGATGGTAATTTCAGTAATATCTTCTCTATTGAAGGGAAATAATCTATCTTCTTGCTTGACTAAGCTACCATTATTGTTTGATTCTGATGGAGATTTGATCTGTAAACCATATACTACACCTCCAAGTATCAGCGCCCCTCCCACTAGAATTACCGTATTGATGTTAAATTTCATTTAGTGTCAGATCAAAAAATAGATGAATTCTGAGATCAGATTCAGTATAATCATATTATGATAATCTATCTTAATAAAGTATGTAACTGTAAAACACTGTGGAACATCTCGCCAATAAACCACTAATTGAGGCAATATTTGAAATTCGATGGCAAATTAATCAGTCATCTCAGTTTCCCTCAGAAGCAAATACACAATTAATACTAGGACGATTATTCGATCGACTAAAAACAAATTATCCTCATTATGAACCATTACCCTTTGCTAACGTGCCAGAAATGATGGCAGAAGGATTAGTTAAACATCGATTTAAAAGCGAGAAAACATGGCCTCTTATACAATTAGGAACAGGAATTTTGACGATAAATGATACAGAGAATTATTTATGGAATGATTTTAAACCAAGAGTAATGGATGTTGTTAGTCAATTGCATGATTCTGTTCCTAATCAAGAAGAATTTAAAACGAAAAACTTAATGCTGAAATATGTTGACGCTATAGATATTAATTCGGAAGAAGATATATATAATTTTTTACAGGAAAAAATGCAATTAAATATATCTCTGAATACAGCACTTTTTGAGAATACCTATCTTCAGAAAAAACCAGTGCAATTAGACTTAACATTGTCCTTTGAATGTGAAAAACCCAAAGGTATTCTAAACTTTAGAATATTTCAAGGAAAAAAAACAGATAACACAGGAAAAATAATTAGTGATGCTTTAATATGGGAAACAACTATTCAATCAAATGAAAATGATTTGCCAGATATTTCAACTAAATTAGATCAATGGTTAGAAGAAGCTCATCATGTAACTCATAATTGGTTCTTCGCCTTAGTTGATGGTGAATTATTAGGGAGGTTTCAATAATGAAAGCAACATCATATCGTCAAAATACTATCAATACTTCAGAGAATTCTGTTAATGATTTCTCACGACAAAATCAAAGCAAATCTCAATCAATATCAACAAGACTAACAAATCATGATTTGTATTTTTATAGCGATATTCAGCCTAGCATATCAACTACTTATCATCGTATAAATTTTTCTAATAAAATTAATAATCAACGTATTTATACTAATCAATTATTAGATGATTTTAAACCTAAAGCTAATTTATTAGAATATTTAGGAGAAATATATAGTAGATTAATTATAGATAACTCTTCATTAAGATTTATATTAAATGAAATAACAAAAAAGTATATAATTGACGATCAATGGGAAGTATTTGATTTTTTATACAGACATCAAGAGCTATTTTTGATTGTAGTAGAAGCAGAAAAACAGATAAAAAAATACTTTAATAATGATAAAATTAGTTTGAATATTATTACTGACCCAGAAATAGCTAACTGGGAAAATTTAAGCATAACTATTCATACAAAATTAAACGTTGATCAAGCATTTGACAAACTAAAACAATTAGATCATGACTGGTGGTTAGATATTTTTGCTCAAGTAGGTAACAAATTGAATATTCATATTGATTTTGATGAAATTTGATTGGTCAGAATATTTAAAATTAGCACAAGAACTCATTGAAAGTGAAACTAATGAGGCAAAACAACGATCTGCCATCAGTAGAGCTTATTATGCTGTTTTTTGTTACGCCAGAAATTATTTAAAAGATTATTTAGATTTTCAATCAAGACGAGGAGAAAATGAACATCAGACTGTCGCTGAAGAATTTAAAACTTATGATTCTCAAAATAGAAAAATGAGAGAAATAGGAAATGATTTAAGTCGATTACGTTTAGATAGAAATAAAGCTGATTATGAAGACGTTTTTATTGGTTTAGGAAGTAAAGCAAAATTCGCTTTAAAGTTAGCTACAAGTATCATTGATAAAATAAATGAATTAATTAAAGAAAAAAGCCTTTAAGAAAAATTTTTTAATTAACTTACTTTACGATATAACCAATTTGCTACCTGTTGAGGAAGATTCTTTTTCACCCAACGCCAAGCTAAGATTTTGGCAATGGGTTTAGGAGTATTAATAAAAAATTTAGCGATTCTGTTGAGGGAAGGGCGCTGGATTTTGCGATTAATCATATTAATCATGCCGATGTCATAAAGACATTCGATAATTAATTTAATGGTAGCTTCTTCCTGTAACGTCAAGTTTTCTAACAATAAATATAAATCTCTTTTTCTTTCCTCTTGAAAGCGCCCTTCACCCTTCCCCATTACCTTCACAAGCTCAGATTTCGTCATGATTTCCTATTTTTACCCTCACCCCTAACCCCTCTCCCACAGGAGAGGGGAAAATATATCATCATTATTTATTGGTAGCTTGAAGTCTAGCTCTAGCTTTCTTAAAATTAGTATTAGCCTTGAGTATGGATAAACGATCACCTTTACCATTAGCCTCATTTAACTGAGCTTGAGCTTCATTAAAGAGATTTTGGGCTTCTTCACGATCAATGGCACTAGCTAATTCAGCACCATTCACCAATACTTTAACCTCATTATTTTCTACCTCAGCAAAACCACCCATAACGGCGATGGATTGCCATTCTTTCTCCGTGCGCACCCGCAACACCCCAATATCAAGGTTAGTTAATAAAGGAGCGTGATCGGTTAAAATCCCTAACTGTCCAGTGCCACTAGGTAAAATTACCTCTTGGGCATTTTGATCCCAAACGGTGCGATCGGGCGTAATTACTCTTACTGTTAAAGTCATAATAATAAATGCAAATTTAATTTTAAATTGTAATTTTTTTGACCCTCACCCCAACCCCTCTCCTTTGGGAGAGGGACATTTGGATTTAGCCTTTGAGTTTTTCACCTTTAGCGATGGCTTCGTCAATGTTACCAACTAAATAGAAGGCTTGTTCAGGTAAATGGTCTAATTCACCGGCAAGAATTTTTTGGAAACCTTTGATCGTATCTTCTAAAGATACATATTTACCGGGGCTACCAGTGAATACTTCTGCTACGAAGAAAGGTTGAGACAAGAAACGCTCAATTTTACGAGCGCGATCCACCACTAAACGATCTTCTTCGGATAATTCATCCAAACCGAGAATAGCGATAATGTCTTGTAACTCTTTGTAGCGTTGTAAAGTAGATTGCACAGCGCGCGCCGTGTTGTAGTGTTCTTCCCCTACGATATGGGGCTGTAACATGGTGCTGGTAGAACCTAACGGATCAACCGCAGGATAAATACCTTTGGATGCTAAACCACGAGACAATACAGTTGTACCATCTAAGTGAGCAAAAGTGGTGGCGGGCGCTGGGTCAGTTAAGTCATCCGCAGGAACGTAAACCGCTTGAATAGAGGTGATAGAACCTTCTTTGGTGGAAGTGATACGCTCTTGTAAATCACCCATATCAGTACCGAGAGTGGGTTGATAACCTACCGCAGAGGGCATTCTACCAAGTAACGCTGATACTTCTGAACCGGCTTGAACGAAACGGAAGATGTTATCAATGAATAACAATACGTCTTGTTTGTTCACATCACGGAAATACTCCGCCATAGTCAAAGCCGATAAACCCACACGCATTCTCGCTCCGGGTGGCTCATTCATCTGACCATAAACGAGAGCAATTTTAGAGTTTTCAGGGTTTTCCGCATCGATTACGTTAGATTCGATCATTTCGTTGTAAAGGTCATTACCTTCACGGGTGCGCTCACCCACACCACCAAACACAGATACACCTCCGTGTTGAATAGCGATGTTGTTAATTAATTCCATCATAATAACGGTTTTACCAACACCAGCGCCCCCAAACAAACCAATTTTACCACCTTGACGATAAGGAGTTAAAAGGTCAACTACTTTAATACCAGTTTCAAATACCGTAGGTTGAGTAACTAAATCTGTGAAGGCGGGCGCTTTGCGGTGAATAGGGAAAGTTTCTTCTGCATTAACGGGTCCCTTGTTATCGACAGGTTCACCTAAAACGTTGAAAATTCGTCCTAAAGTGGCTTTACCGACGGGAACACTAATAGGTTTACCGAGGTCAACAATTTCCATACCTCTAACTAAACCATCCGTGGTAGTCATGGATACCGCGCGCACTTGGTTATCCCCTAAAAGTTGTTGTACTTCACAGGTAACGGCTACGGATTGACCTGCTTCGTTTGTGCCTTCGATGCGTAAAGCATTATAAATACGGGGAAGATTGCCGCTAGGGAATTCAGCATCAACCACTGGCCCGATTACTTGGGTAATTTTACCAACGTTTGTTTTTTCTTGTGTTGCTACCATGCTGATTATTTTGTGTTATTTACTTTCGTAAAGTTTAATTTATAATAAGATTTGCCACTTTCAAGATTATCACGGTGTGGATCAATCTTCTACTACTTTTCTCAGTAATTAATTAGGGTTTGCTGAATAAACTCAGAAGTGTTGATTCATAAGGGTTAAGACATACTACAAGCATCAAAAAATACGCAAAATCACGCTTTCTTTAATAAAAATGCAGTTAAAATACAAGATTACATATACTACACGGGAATATTAAAACCTCATAATTGTCAATTATCCATTGTCAATTTTCCCATTGCCCTTTTGATCTTTAATTGCTTGTAAAAAAAATTCTTCCTCAGAGTTGGAGAGAATAAAGTTATCAAGCCAGTTAGAAGTTTGATTATTCATTATCTGATCAGCGAGATTATTAATTTCATTTTTGATTAATTTTACAAATTGATTGAAAGTGAATCTTTTAAACATAATTTTTAGTTAATTTTAGTAATTTGTTTTTTATTGCTATATATTTTTAATTGTTAAACTATCAAGATATGCTTGAGGATTTTCAGGATCAAAGATTTTGCCATCAAAAAATGTTTCTATACCCCTTGAAGTACCAGCAGGAATATCACTATTAAATCCAGCTTCTGTGGCAGCTTCTCGCCATAAGTCTTCCCGATTTACTCTGTCAATAAGCTGTTTAATTTGTTCAAAATCATTAAGTTTTGCTCGATGAAATCCCCATCTTAATGTTTCTGTTAAAAACCATAAATCATGACTTTTATAGGGATAGGAAACACTACCGAGATCATCTTTCCAATATAAGGGTCTCATGGTTAAATCGTTAATACTTGCTTGCCCGTCTCCCATGGCATAGTTACCATTAAAAGGAGGTTTGAGAATATCTACAGGTACATCAAAATAAATTTTTTGGGCGAGAATACTAATTAATTCCGTTTGATTATTGACATCATCGCACCACTGTTGGGCTTCCATAAGACCTTTTAAAATAGCTTTGGTAGCTTTGGGGTATTTATCCACCCAGTCGGCACGAATGGCAAGATATTCTTCGGGATGAAATTTCCATATCTGTGAGGTGAGGGCGCCCATATGTCCAATATTTTCGGCAATGATGCGATAAGGCCAAGGATCACCTGTACTAAAAGCATCCATTGTACCATCAAGCATTCCCTGTACGGTATTTACAGGAGGTATGGCTAATAAATCAATATCAGTATCAGGATTTATTCCCCCAGAAGCAAACCAGTAACGTATCCAAAAGTCTTGATTCGCATTAGCAAAGGTGTGGGCGGCTTTAAATTTTCTTCCTTCATTACGGGGAAAACTTTTGATGTAGTCTCTTGCTTTCGTAATGTCTAAGTGTAAGCCTTTTCCGGCATGAGTTCCTGCAATGGCAATACCGTTACCTTGGGTATTCAGTTCTGCCAAAACATACATGGGGATTTTTTCACCTCTGGTGATAATTCCTTCCGTAATTAGGTGAGGCATGGGCATTTGCCATTGCCCACCGTCAATCCCACCTTGTACTCCACCTTTGACTACTTGATCTCTCGCAAATGCCCAACTTGGTTGTTTAACCAATTCTATTTTGGTCATGCCATATTTAGCAAAAAACCCTTTTTCTTGGGCAACAATCATAGCAGCGCTCTCCACAATAGGAAAATAACCTAATCTTATGCTATTGATTTCGGGCATCATTTCAGGGCTGATGTCTGCTGTTTGAGATAAAGGTGTTATCTGCGTGGTATTTTCGTTGTTGGATTCTGGTTTATCACCCAAACATCCCTTTAGTAATACGCCAGTGGCGGAAATACTGCTAGTTAAAATAAATTTACGACGAGATAAGTAAGACATTTAATACTTTTACTTAGTGTATGAATAGTTTTCCATCAAATAGATAAAGCATAGCCTTAAAACTATTTATAATATGAAACTAATTGCTTTTTGTCCATTCTAGACAGTATATCTGATACGTTTATGCAGAATAAAACGGCATATACCGTAATAAACTGCAATAGCATTTGAGTAAAATACTCAAAAGGAGGTATCCCTCAAAGCCTTAAAAAATATTTTTAAGACACTTATGTTATCTGATTTAACAGACTGCTTCACCCACGGAAGCGTTAATAGTATTACTATCCTATTTTTGTAAGGTACTTCCCCAAAAGGGGCAACCAAAATCTCCCTTTATCGTACATCAAATATTACTTTTCTGAAACCGAAATCGAATACTTTCACAAACTTTTTATTTATTTGTCCTTTTATGTCATTTTATATCCGTTTATATAGAAAATCTAAGATTTAGTAAATCTCTGAGTGTGAGGCATTGTCGATAAATTAAAGTTCTTTTTTCATATACTTAAAATAATTTTTGGTTATTGGTAGTCGAAGGGAAAAGCAATTTAAAATTGATTAAGCTAAAATACTGACATTGTAAGGTTAAGTTTTGAGGAGAATATGGTAACGACAATCCAGCGCCCTTCACCGTGGCTAAATAACTTGGTGAGTAAACTAAATTTACCGTTATTAGTTTCCGTGGCGCTTCACGGCGGTTTTTTTATTTTATTGTTACCGCAATTGAGTTTGAATAGTAGCAATAATGTTGATAGGGGAGATACGCAAATTATTGAGTTGGGGGCGTTGGAGCAAACAAGACTACCAGATTTGAACCCTCAACCCCAAAGTTTTAGTGGTTGGGATAACATTAACCCCATTCAGTTACCCAATTTTGCTGCGCCTGATTTTGCCATGGCAGATTTGAATACTTTACCGTCACTACCAACGGGAGATAATTTTTGGGTAAATTTACCAACTCCTCCCGCTTTACCTGATTATGATGCTTATACCAATATCCCAGAGTATAATCCGGGGGGAGGGGCGCTGAATCTTACGGCACCTCCTCCCATGGATTTAAGTAGCATCACTCCTCCGCCTCGCTTACCTATGGAAACGTTGCCAGAGGATAACTCTAATTTTGATCCTTTTCAAGAAATGATCACATCGAGGGGTAGGGTGATTGAAATTACCCCCAAAACCCCAGAAGAAGAAGCCGAGATTCGCCGTAATCTTTTTCAGGGCAATAACAATATTGACATTCCTGATGCTAGGGATGTATTTAATAACCGCCCTCCCAGTCAAATAGCAGTGAATCCAGCGCCCTCCACCCCAGTTAATGAAAATTTACAGCAACGAGTGACACAATTAAGACAAAGTTTAACCGCAGAAACTGCCAATACTACAGCAGAAGAAGCCACACAAAATTATGTCGCATGGCTACAAGAAGTAGAAAACCCTAGCCCTCAAGAAATCACTCTGACGGGAAATTATCCCCAAGATGCTTGTATAGCAAAACTGGAAGGCACTGCTACCTATGGAGTTAGTGTTAATCCTCAAGGGGAAATTGTTAACACCGCTTTAATTAAAAGTGCCGGTTATCCTTTATTGAATAGTCGGGCGCTACAACAAGTTAAAACCTATGGTTTTACCAACACCACAGGCAATAATCAACCTTATCATGTTTATATAAACTTTGCCTACAATCCCGATATTTGCCCCTCCCTTTCCATATCTAATGTAGGTGAAACAACCAACAATCAAACCACATCCCCTCAAACCTCTCCTACCTCTGCCACTCCATCCCCCTCTACCACCCCGTCACCCCCTGTCACTCCATCCCCCTCTACCACCCCGTCACCCCCTGCTACTCCGTCACCCCCTGCCACTCCGTCACCCTCTACCACCCCGTCACCCCCTGCTACTCCATCTGCTACCCCTACTCCAAAGGAAGTGGAAGTTAAACAACCGCCAACCTTAGAAGAGTCATTACCTGTAATTACCCCATCTACGGAGACGCCAGTAACAGAGATAATTCCCCCTCTTTCCATTGAGGAAGATTCCACTCCTTCCCCTAGAGAGTTATTGCAAACTAATTAGGGGTTGTTGAGGGAGTTGAGGGGAAGGAAAAAGTTCAAGAGGCAAAGGGGAAATAGAAGAGAAAGGGAAGCAGAGGAAGAAAGGGAGACGGGGAGATTATAATTCATAGAGAATTACTATATTAAACTATTAAAAGAGCAAAGCCTTTGTGGGATCAATGAAATTAAGACCAATTTACCTCAGTTTAACTCTAATACTGTCCGCACCGACAGCTATTTTAGCTCAAAATGCGCCCGTCACCGTCAACAATCAAAATCAAACTACCTTCAATAGTTGGGGCAACCTAAAATTAACTCATACCCTCGCTAAACACCAATCCCCCGTTTATGGAGTAGCCTTTAACCCCATTAATAATAACCTTGTCAGTGTCGGTAGTTATAGTGACCCTAGAATGAGGTTTTGGCAAGTACAGCAAGGCACAGAAATTAAACAGCAGAGGGCGCATGGTTCAGCCGTTAACGCCCTTATTTATACCCCCGACGGCACAAAAATCATTACAGCCGGTCAAGCCTCCGATATACGCATTTGGCATGGGGAGACGGGCGCTTTAGAATCAAGTTTTTTCATCCATCAAAATAATGTTTTAGCGTTAGCTGTTTCCCCCGATAGTAAAATATTGGTGAGTGGGGCGCTGGATGGTATTAAAGTTTGGAATTTAGAATTTAAACGCCTTGCCTATAATTTAACAGGCATTGGTGAAGCTACCAGCGCCCTTGCCATTCATCCCGACGGGCGCATTTTAGCCAGTGGTAGCTTGAGTGGCAAAGTCACCCTCTGGGATTTAACCACAGGTCAAAAAATTAGACAATTTACACCTCATCAAAGTAAGATTAATGGATTAATTTTCACCCCTGACGGGAAACAACTACTTACCAGCGCCGAAGAAAGACAAGTAAAAGTATGGAATAGTCAAACCTTGCAACCCCTTGCTAACTTTGGACAACATAGTGACCGTTTACGCACTATGGCTTTATCTCCTGATGGCAATACCCTTGCCAGTGGCGGTAATGACGGCGTGAGAATTTGGGATTATAATAGCCGCCAACAAATAGCTTTTATTCCCTATCATCACGATTGGGTGCAATCTCTCGCTTTCAGTGCAGATGGCAATATTTTAGCTACGGCTGGTTTCAACACAGATATTTACTTATGGCAAAAAAATATTGTCAATGAATAAAATTTTTGTCTCTCGCAAAGGCGCAAAGGCGCAAAGATAAGAAAATTAACACCTTTTTAGAACAAAGGTTTTAAAGACGATAAAATCTTAAATTAGTGCCAAAAATAACTTTTTTTCTCTAAAAATACCATATTTTTTTCTTCCCTATCAAAAATTATTAATTCTAAATTCCCTTAACGATACCATTCATAAGTGCAAACCCTAACTATGATTTCTCTTACCGATACAATAATTCTTTTGATGATTGGCGCATTAGTTATACCCATGTATCAAGCGTGGCGAGATGAAAATGTGTGGCAAAAAATGTTAGCAGTGGCGAGTATCTCTACCAAAACAGCACTTTTGATTTTAGTTATCTCTGTATTTCGTGATGATGGGATGATGGGAGTCGCTGGGGTAATTATCCTAACTGTTGGCAATGCAGGGTTAATGTTACTAGCACATTTACTCAAGCGCATGGGTGAGGTTTAATAATCACTGTCTGCAACACATATCCCCTTACATTTGATGCCGTTAGTGGCGGTGCGTTTGCAATGAGGGCAAAGGATTTCTTCTTGATTTTCTGTTGAGTTTTGTGACTTGCTTTGAGGTGTAGATTTTTGCTGATTATCCATTTTGTTTTACCAAATGTGAGGTTTAAATTCTGAGTTATTAGTAATTATCACATCTTCTCCATTGGGTGCTAAAACAAATAAACCTTTCTGATAAGCATAACGGGCAACTTTATCACTCACCACCATAGCGCCCACCGCCCCATAAACGCTATTATCTTGATAGCGAGGCATGAATCTTTTAAACTTATCTAAACGCTCTAAATGTTCATCTATATCGGTTTGAGTTAATTTACTTTTGACTTCAATTACTACCACTTTTGTATCATTGACAACTAATAAATCAATTTCCAAACCGCCGTCTATCCTTTGCACCGTCACTCCCGGATGTAATTCATGGACATTAATTCCCCATTGACGAAATAATTTTACCGCCGAGGGGCTCAGTTTATACTCCACAAACTCCCCCAAGCGATTACCTAATTCCCCAATTTGTTTGTTAACTTGTTTGATTTGCTTACTAACCTGTTTAATTTCTTGACTGACTTCTTTAATTTGTCGATCTGTTTCTGAGGATTGCGCTTTCAATATACGCTCTGTTTCTTGAAAGCGTCTTTCTGTTTCTTGAAAACGTCTTTCGGTTTCTTTTTGAGCCGTACTTAATTCTGCTAGTATTCTCCAAACATCATCCGCAGTAGTTGCCATAATTTTTAATACTTGATTAATATTATCTTGGTATTATATCAAGTTCGTTTAATCACTGACATAGCAATTTCCGTTTTGGTGAGGTACAAAAATTTTCGTTGAAAGGCAGCAATAAAAAAATGTACCTCATCATGATGAAAAACCCTATAAATCAATTAAAAATAATCTTAGTTCAATTTATTGAACGAGATATATTAGCCGTGTAATTGATTACACGGTGAGGAAATTGCGAAGATACCATTTTTTAATAACTAATTATCTGAACTTGATATTACTTTTTACTTCTTACTTGATGAACCAGCGCACTCCACCATTAAGATATGTTAAGGTAGTGCTGAAAATCTCCACTTCATAAGGTTATGTCAGCAGAAACAAAAAATAGCGCCCTCCACCCTTTTAGTATCAGTGGTACTGCTATCCGTCGTCATATCGCTACGATGATGTTAACGTTAGCAGTAATAGTCATTGGGGTATTTTTTGTTAATAATATCTCGGTGGATTTATTGCCGTCGATTACTTATCCTCGTATTGGTGTGAGACTTAATACTAATGGTATTGCCCCAGAAATTGCCGTAGAAGAAATTACGCGCCCTATCGAAGAGGCATTAACGAATCTGTCAACAGCGCCCGTAGTGTAGAATCAGCGTTAATTGCTTCTACCAGCACCAATTTAGTAGCAGTGTTACCATTTTTATTAATTGGTGGCTTACTATCTCTGCTTTTCAGTGAATTGGTGTTAACCATCAGTTTTGCCATCGGTGCTTCCATTGTGGTAGCTTTAACCTTGATACCCATGTTAACTTCTCGCTTGTTGGCTATTCCTTGGCGTAGTCGAGTGGATCGTTTTTTCCCGATTTATTGGTTTAATAAAGGCTTTTTGAAAGTTAATGAGGGTTATAAATCAACCCTAACGTTTTTAATGAAAATTCGTTGGTTTTTTGTGGTGGGAATCTTTTTAATTGTCGGTAGTATTAGCTTTAATATTGCCCAAGGTTTACCTCAAGAAATTTTACCATCTATTAATACGGGACAAGTTAATGTTTTTGTGCGTTTTCCCCCGCAAACTACCCTCGCTACGAATCGGCGAGTTTTAGGCATTATTGATGAGGTGATTTTAGAACAACGGAAACAGAGTACGCATTTACTACGGCGGGAGGATTTTTATTTGGTGCAAATACCAACGAAAATGTGTTAAGAGGTTCGGTTAATATTACCTATTCGTTTACGAGAAGTGGCAACCATTACCAAAGGTGCAGCGCCCTCCGAAATTAAGCGAATTAATCAGCGTCAAGTCTATATTATCACGGGAGATTTAGCGGAAGATGCCAATTTGGGGGGCGCTTTAGCTGAAATTGAGACAATTTTAAAAGATGTTGATTTACCCAGTGGAGTCAGAATTTTACCTAGTTATGCCCGTCAAAGTAATGATGAGTTACAATCGTCTTTGCCGATTTTAGGCGGTTTAGCGGGATTTTTGGTGTTCGTGGTGATGGCAGTGCAGTATAATTCTTTAATTGATCCTCTGGTAATTATGTTTACTTTACCTTTGGCTTTGTCGGGGGGGATTTATGGTTTATACTTCACGGAAACGCCGGTGGGCGCTACTGTGATTGTGGGCGCTGTGTTATTGGTGGGGATTGTGGTTAATAATGCTATTGTTATGGTGGAGTTAGCTAATCAATTATATCAAGAGCAACAGGAAAATCCGCAAGTTTTACAACCGTCTCGCCGTGATTGTATGATTCAAGCGGCGGCGCAAAGATTGCGCCCAATTTTGATGACGACTATTACGACAGTTTTGGGGATGTATCCTTTGGCGAGGGGCGCTGGAGATGGTGGTGAATTTCTCCAACCTCTTGGTATTGTAGTATTTTGGGGTTTATCCTTGGCAACTCTGTTAACTTTATTTTTGATTCCTTGCCTTTATCTTATCCTTCATGAGCCCTTTAATTTTTCTTGGCTTGATTCTCGTCAAATCAGTGAGGATAATTTGATTGGAGATGAAGCAGAAAGTATTTCAGTGTTGCTGAAAAAGTGGAATCGTGAAACAAAATTGACAATTGACAATGGATAATTGACAATTAGGGGTTACTGAAAAAGTGGTGTCGTTGAAGTAGGAAAAAGGGGAAAGTCTCAAATACCTATAAATCAATTAAAAATAATCTTAGTTCAATTTATTGAACGTAATCTTGTTAGCCGTGTAATTCATTACACGGTGGGTAAATTACTTGATATTAAAGATAGTAATATGAGGTGATAAAGCCTCAGAATTGTCAATTGTGAATTTGCCCTCACGACTTTATTGTTGATTAAACCCCATTTAAAGAGCTTTACGGTAAATTTTTTTCACAGAACTTAATAGATAAGTAAAAATAGATTGTGGTGTTTGATTTTCAGGGTCAAAATTTTCAATTTGATTTAATAATCTTGCTTCTTGAACATCAATATTACCATCGCTATAGACTAGACCACTAATCGCTTCTAATAAATTTTGATAGTCTTTTTTTTGATGATTTTGACCTAAATATTCCTCTAACCATGTGTAACATTCTTGGTGAGAAACAGATTTAATTTCTGATAGTAAACTTTTAATTTCTGGGTCATCATTTAAGCCCTTTTCTTGTGCCATTTTTTTGAGATATTCTCTTTCTTCTTCTTGGATAATGCCATCTATCCAAGCGGCACCAATGACAATTTTCATTAGCTGTTTAGTTTTGTCTGCTTGATTCATTTTGCACTCCTTGCGCTAATTTAATCATAAAGAAACCGTCCATATTATGACGATGGGGAAATATTTTGATCGCCCCCTTTGATGTTATCGGAAAATTCTCCGTAAGATCATTTTTTTCTGTGACTACATACCACTGCGGATTGTTTGCTAAAAATTTATCGATTATTTCTTCATTTTCCAAGGGATTGAGGGTACAAGTCGCATAAACTAAAATGCCATTTTCTTTGACATATTGCGACATATTACTTAATATTTTAAATTGTAATTCGGCTAATTCTTTAATACGCTCTGGTTTTTGATGCCATCTTATATCCGGGCGTTTATGTAATGTGCCTAATCCAGAGCAAGGCGCATCTATTAAAATACGATCATATTTACTATTGGGGTGAGGGGCGCTGGTGCTAGTATCTAAGTTGATTACCTGTACTGATTTTAAACCCAGTCTATTAATGTTCTCAGTAATTTTAGTTAGTCGGCTAGGAGTATCATCACAAGCAAAAATTGTCCCTGTATCTTTCATTAATTCAGCGATGTGAGTAGTTTTGCCCCCGGGAGCAGCACAAGCATCAATAATAGTTTCATGGGGTTGAGGATTAAGGAAATGGGTTACTAATTGGGCACTACTATCTTGAATTGTAAATAAACCATCGTTAAATCCACTCAAATTATTAATATTACCTACGGCTTGGGCTATTCTTAGGGCTTGGGGTAAATGAGGGATAGATTGACTTTTTATGTCTGCATCACTGAGACTTTTTTGGACATTTTCTTGGTTAGTTTTGAGAGGATTAATTCTTAAATCTAGGGTAGGAGTTTCATTAAACCACTGCAATAATTTTTTAGTTTCTTTGAGATTTAATTGTTGTAAAAAAAGTTCGACTATCCAGTCAGAAAAGCTATATTTTACTCCTAGTTTAGGGATAATTTCTGATGGTAAAATTAAAGGGTCTTCTATTTCTGCTAAACGTATATAATTGCGCAATACTCCATTAACTACTCCTGATAATTTACCTAAGTTATTATTTTTGGCTAACTCTACGCTGGTATTAACACTAGCAGAAGGAGGAATTTTATCTAAGTAACGCACTTGATACAAGCCAATTTGTAAAATAATTTGTAAGCCTAAAGGTTGTTGATTGGCTTTTTTTGTGGCTAATTGATTAATTAAACTATTGAGGGTTCTTTTTCTTCTAATTATGCCATAAACTAATTCTGACATTAATCCTTTATCTATATTTTTAATATCGGGATATTGCTTAAAAATCTTTTCAATAGCTATATCTGTATAGGCTTTATTTTTATAAATATTTTGTAAGGCTAAAAATGCTCCTTGTCTAGCTGATATATTTTTTTTCATTAATTAGTTAATATGATATTCAAGATTTTTCATTGTACATTAAAACAAGCAATATGCCTGTTTTACCGTACTTTCCTCTCTACAAACACAGGCAAGATGCCTGTTTCACCTATATTAAGTTGAGCTTTTTCTTGATTATCGGATGAGATAGATTGAATAGTAAGACTAATTAAAAAACCTGTTATTATCCCTAAAATAAACGTCAAAATTAGCCAGTAAATATTATTTTTATTACTAATAATTTTTTCTTCTGATATTGTTGTTAAGGAGGGATTGACAAGAATAGTTGATGATACTGACATAGGAGATTGATTGGAAACAACTGGGGAGTTTTTTGGGTTTAATGTGATTAAATCTGCTAGTAAATCTTCTGCCTGTTGATAACGATGATTAGGATTTTTTTCTAAACATTTCATAATCATATCGTTAACTAAAATAGGTAAATTTTCACAACCTTGACGGGTGATTAAAGGTTTAGGTATTTTATTATTATGAACACCTAACCATCCTTTTGTTAAAAGCATATCCTCATAATTCTCAAAAGGTTTTTCTCCACTTAACATTTCATAAAAAATCAGTCCTAATGTATAAATATCAGTGCGCGTGTCTAATTCAAAAACTCCTTTAATATGTTCAGGAGAAATGTAATATGGGCTACCGAAATAATCCGCAACATTAGTTAGTCTAACCATACTCATGGTATTAAGATTTCTAGCAATCCCAAAGTCTAATATTTTAACAATATTTTTGTTATTAAAAGTAGGAACTAAAAATATATTATCTGGTTTTAGGTCTCGGTGTATAATGCCATGTTTATGAGTTTGTCTAAGCGCCCCTAACACTTGTATCATCAAGGGTAATGCTTCTTCAAAACTTATTTTTCCTTTCTCTATTAGGTATTGAGTGAGAGTTTTTCCTTGTAAATATTCCATTACATAAAAAGGAATTAAATAAACTTCTCCTTGATGTGCTACAGAATAAATTCCTTTATCTAAAAACCGTACAATATGAGGATGATTTAATTCAATTAAAAAGCCTATTTCTCTGTTAAAACGTTGCTTAATTTCCTCTTTATTTTCAGCAGTTAAACATTCTTTATTAAGAAATTTAATTGCTACTAATTGATCTTGACCTTCAGGGGTTTCAGTGACGGCTAAATACACTTTACCCATGCCACCTTTTCCTAATAATTTGACTATTTGATAACGATCATTTTCTCCACATCTTTCACCAATATAACTATCTGCACTAGAAGGGCGCTGAAATTCTCTATTGGTAAAATTTTCTAGGGGAATTTCTTGTGAGGGGGAGGGCGCTGATGATTCGTTATTTTTTTCTGGGATAGGCATGGATCACAATGTCAAAATAAGTATTATCAGTATATAGCAATATTAAATCAATTAGGATAACTAAGAGACTAAAATGGCGTGAAAGATTTGACCAAATTCGGGCTGGAAGCCCGAAATATCTTCAAAAATATTTTAAACTTAGTTATCAAATAAACTTTCTTGCTGAGAAACTGCTTTTTTCAAAAACTTCTCATTAATTAGACTTCTAAAAGTTGTTAAATTGTCTTGCCATTTATTAATTTTTTCTTTAAGATTATTTAATCTATTTACTCCTTCTAATACCGTCAAATTATAAGTAAAACTACCTGCAAAAAGTACAGCAGGAATAACTTGATTATCTGGTTGCTGTAATCGAGCAGGATTAATATTAATACCAAGATTATAGTCAGTTAGTTGATAAAATAAATTAATGGCAGATTGAGGACTAGCGCCCTCAAACGTACTCCAATTACCCGGCTTTAATAATTCTTGATTAATAAAGTTTTTTCCAACGCTTTCATCTCCTTGAAAAGGTACGATAATTTTAGGATTAATGCTTAAGCCTTGATATTCAGCGTTAGCTAATTTATCAATATATTGTAAGGCAAGATTAGCAAAACTAAGTTCATTAAGTTGTTTTGTGCCAACTCCCTCGACAAAATTAATGACGTTGGGTTGTGCCACAATATTAACACCATTTTTGTAATTAACTTGAGAGCCACGGGGATTTAAAACAGGTTGTTTGGCTAATTCCCAATCACTGGGCACAATACCACTCATGGATAAATATTCGGCACTTAACATGGTGGGATTTAAGCCTTTGATACCGATGGAAATGGTTAATTCTTCGATTTCCTTGAGGTTTTGAGTGGGGCTAGGGGCGCTGGGTGTTGCTACCATTTTGTTAAAAATAATACATTGTTCTAAGATTTCTCTCTCAGGTTAGCTTAAAAGTCTTCAATTATCAATGGTGAGATAAGAATTATGAATTATGAATTATGAATTATGAATTAATAATTTCCTTTGCTCTTTTAATCCGTTGTTCATTTTTTAATCAACTGCTACTTGATTGTAAAATAGTGTTGTTGTCTATTTTGGTCAAACATTGTGTCATTTTCATTAGGTATTATTGGTGGTGGGGTGATGGCAGAGGCGATTGTATCTCGTTTACTGGCAGAAAATTTATATCAACCTTCACAAGTGCAAATTAGTGAGCCTCAAAGCAGTCGTCGGGAGTTTTGGCGCAACACTTACCAAGTCGCTACAACGGAAAATAATCTGGAGGTATTCGGTAATTGTGAAGTGCTATTATTAGCCATTAAACCGCAAATTTTTTCTCTCATTGCTTCTCAGTTGGCAAGTTATATGGGGAATTATCCTGCTTTGATACTTTCTATTTTGGCTGGTACTCCCCTATACAAATTAGAAGCAGTGTTGGAGGGCGCTGGTATTATTCGAGTAATGCCCAATACTCCAGCGCTCGTCGGACAAGGCATGACGGCTATTACTCCCAATGATCATGTTAGCTTAGAGTCTTTGGCTATAGCCGAAAAAATCTTTAATTGTATTGGGGAAGTGGTACAAGTGCCAGAAAATTTGATGGATGCGGTGACGGGATTATCAGGATCAGGTCCTGCTTTTGTGGCTATGATGATTGAGGCGCTAAGTGATGGAGGAGTAGCGGTGGGTTTACCCCGTGCCATTGCCCAACGTTTAGCAATACAAACAGTTTTAGGCACGGCTGAGTTAATTAAAACGAAGAATTTACACCCAGCAGTATTAAAAGATCAAGTTACTAGCCCCGGCGGTACAACCATTGCAGGGGTAGCGACTTTGGAAGCTAACGGGTTTCGTAG
This sequence comes from Cyanobacterium sp. T60_A2020_053, assembly GCA_015272165.1. Taxonomy (NCBI): domain Bacteria; kingdom Bacillati; phylum Cyanobacteriota; class Cyanophyceae; order Chroococcales; family Geminocystaceae; genus Cyanobacterium; species Cyanobacterium sp. T60_A2020_053. The sequence continues at coordinate 18,574 of JACYMF010000056.1, read as the reverse complement.
CGCCCTCCTCGAAGCTGTCAAGGCGGCTCACGGGCGCTCGGTTGAGTTATCCTAATTAGGCAGTGTTGAAAAAGTATTTTGGTGAGGAAAGGTGTCAGGCTTCGGGTGTCGCGGTGTCAGGCTTCAGGTGTCAGGCTTCAGGTGAAATTCTCACAAATTAAAGAGTTTAGCCAAATAGTTATTTTTCATAAATTGCTCATTTGTCTCGATAATTTTTGATTGGGATAGAAAAAATAGAGTATTTTTAGAAAAAAAAGTCAATTTATGACACTTTTTGTTATGTAGAATAGACTTTAAACCTTTCTTTAACCTAATACCTAGCACCTGATACCTGACACCTTTGCCCTTCACCATAATTTTTGATTGGGATAGAAAAAATAGAGTATTTTTAGAAAAAAAAGTCAATTTATGACACTTTTTGTTATGTAGAACAGACTTTAAACCTTTCTTTAACCTAATACCTAACACCTGATACCTGACACCTTTGCCCTTCACCATTAGCCAAAGCGCCCGCTAACATACTGTTGAGTGGCTTCTTCGGCAGGATTTTGGAAGATTTTTTCTGTTTTGTCATACTCCACTAAATAACCTAATTTACCCCCTTTTCCTTCTACCGCTTTAGCATTAAAAAAAGCAGTTAAGTCAGATACCCTTGAGGCTTGTTGCATATTGTGGGTAACGATTACAATGGTGTAGTTTTCTTTCAATTCATGGATAGACTCCTCCACTTTGAGGGTAGAAATAGGGTCTAATGCTGAACAGGGTTCATCCATCAAGATAACATCAGGTTGTACGGCGATGGTGCGCGCGATACAAAGGCGCTGTTGTTGCCCCCCAGATAAAGCTAAACCGCTTTGTTTTAGTTTGTCTTTGACTTCATCCCATAACGCAGATTTACGCAAAGATTGTTCTACTAATTCATCCATGTTACCTTGATAGCCATTGAGCCGAGCGCCCCAAGCGATATTTTCATAGATGGATTTTGGGAAGGGATTTGGTTTTTGAAATACCATGCCAATTTTACATCTCAAGCCCACAGGATCAACTCCTTTAGCGTAAATATCTTTGTCTTTGAAGGTTATTTTACCTTCGACACGGGCGCTGGCAACCAAGTCATTCATACGGTTAATACATCGCAGAATGGTACTTTTACCACATCCTGAAGGTCCAATGAAGGCAACAGCGTTATTTTTGGGGATGTCGATATTTACTCCAGCTACGGCTTTATGAGTACCATAATAAACGTCAACATTTTCAATTTTTACCACTGCTTCTGTGGTGTTTTTTTCTAATTCAGGGTTCATTTTTTTAGTTACTTTTGGGTTAAAGTCATTATAATGCGAGTCCAGCGATTGTAGGTTAAGAACAATTTAACAAAAGTATGGCTAAAATTTCCCTCTGTATGATTGTCAAAGATGAAGCGCAAAATTTATCGGCTTGTGTTACCAGCGCCCTTCCCCTTGTGGATGAAGTAGTCGTGGTGGATACTGGCTCTCAGGATAACACAAAAGAAATAGCGGAGGGGCTGGGGGCGCTGGTTTTTGATTATGGGTGGCAAGATGACTTTGCCAGCGCCCGTAATTTTGCTTTGACAAAAGTTAGCGGTGATTGGATATTGGTATTAGATGCTGATGAGGTATTAGATAACAAAATAATTCCCCTCATCAAGGAAGCGGTGGAAGATGATAATACTCTAGTAATTAATTTATTACGTCAGGAAATTGGCACGGTATCTTCCCCTTACTCTCAGCTATCGAGATTATTTCGGCGCCACCATAACATCAAATTTTCTCGCCCTTACCATGCCTTAATTGATGATGCGGTGTTAGAAATTTGTCAACAGGAATCCCATTGGCGCATCGTGGATTTACCGCAGGTGGCAATTAATCATTATGGCTATCAACCGCAAGTAATTGAAGCTCAAAATAAGGCACAACGGGCAAAAACAGCTATGGAGGGTTATTTGCAACATCACCCCAATGATAGTTATGTGTGTAGTAAATTGGGGGCTTTGTATCTACAGTTAAGAGAAACGAAAAAGGGTTTTAAATTACTCACTAAGGGCTTAAAATTACATGGTAGCGCCCCTGCCGTTACTTATGAATTGCATTATCATCTTGCCAATGCTTTGGTAACTCAGGGAAATGCCGAAGGTGCAGAAAAACATTATCAAAAAGCTATCAAAGCGCCGATTTTGCCCATTTTGAAAATAGGTGCATATTTTAATTATGGTAGCCTATCCTCTCAAGTACAGGAATGGTCACGGGCGCTGGTTTTATTCCATGAATGTATTAAGATTATGCCTAACTTTGCGGTGGCTTATTATAATCTTGGTATTTGTTACAAAGCTACGGGCAAATTTGCCGAGGCGAAGGGCGCTTATCAACAAGCCATTCAACTTAAACCCGATTATGCCTTAGCTTATCAAAATTTAGGTTTACTCTTATATCATCTAGCACAATATGAAGATAGTTTCAAGTATTTGCAACAAGCCTTAATATTACATCAACAGCAAAGTCCCGATTATGCCCAAAAATTTGAGCAACAGTTGAGGGCGCTGGGTTATGAATTATGAGTTATGAATTATGAATTATGAATTATGAATTATGAGTTATGAATTATGAATTATGAATTATGAGTTATAATCTCCCCCTTCACCCTTTCACCCTTTCTCCCATAAAATTAAGGGCGATAATCTCTTTTACGATACAAGACGGGAAGAGGTTGGGGAGGGGCGCTGGAAGGAAGATAACGACGAGGAGAATTGAGGTTTTTGATTTTTTTCTGTTTTTCTTCTTGTAACCAGCGCACCATCACCCCAGTTAAGAAGATAAATACCCCAAAAGAAAGTAAAGTCCAATGATGACTAAAACCCCCCATCAAAGCATCTACAGCCCCGAAAATAAAGATAAAAGCTGAAATTGATTCCTGACGGTACATTGACTTTAGAGAACGAAATAACTTTACTTTCATAAATTCAGATTTAGTAATTTACCATAGAATTGTTAGTCTTAGCAAAAATCATGCGCCCAGCAGAAGTTTGAAGGGCTGAGGTGACAGTTACTCTCAACTCTTCACCTACATGATCATTAGCATCCTCTACTACCACCATAGTACCATCATCTAAGTAACCAATACCTTGACTAGGTTCTTTGCCATTTTTGAGGATTTTGAGATCGATATAATCTCCGGGTAGATAAATAGGGCGAATAGCTTGGGCTAAATCATTGATATTGAGAATGAGGATTTTTTGTAAACTGGCTACCTTACTGAGGTTAAAATCATTAGTGATTAAAGTGGCATTGATGTCGTGCGCTAGATGAAGTAACTTCGCATCAACAGTGATAACATTTTCATATTCTTCGGGGTGAATGACGATTATGTGGGGGTATCTTTCCTGCATTTGATTAAGAATATCTAACCCTCGGCGCCCGCGCACCCGTTTTTGATCATTGGTGGCATCCGCTAACTGTTGCAATTCATTTAAGATAAACTGAGGAATTAAAATCTGCCCCTCAATAAAACCTGTATCTAAAAGTTGTTGAATGCGCCCGTCAATAATACAACTGGTATCTAAAATTTTGGTAGCAACAGGTTTAAGAGTGCCTTCCGCCACTAACATAGACTCGATACTGTTAGGGTTGATAAGGCGTAAAAAAGTGCGCCCGTGGGTATCAGCCAGGGATACTCCCAACACGGCAAAAATCACACTACCCAAGATAGCTAACATGGGTTTGAGGAAGCCAAATTCGGAGGGAATGGGTAACAGGAAGATGGGCGCTAACATTAAGTTAGCTAATAAAAGACCAATTACCAAACCGATTGCCCTAGTGATAATAACTTCAATTGGAGTTTTTCTGATTCTTTGCTCTAAACGGCGATAAGTAGTTTGGGCAACCAAACCCAAAGCTAAACCGATAACAGAAGCAAAACCAGCAATTAACCATTGCAATGCTTGAATATTAGAAATTTGCCCTTGAATATCGTTAGGCAATACTTGAATCACGTCAAAGCCGATTCCGGCACAGGCTAAGACAAATATTAGAATAATAATAGCGTCAATCATAATAATAATAATACTGAATAATTAATTATATCTCTCTATCATTTTTTTGCAGTGATAGATATACTAATTCTTAATTTATTTTAACGTCTGTTTGATTAGATGACGGGGAGAGTTTTTACGATAAGTTCTCGAATAAAATTGATTAAATCTACCATAAACACCCTAGATGTGCGCCCCTTGCCCTTTTCTTCAAACGTATTCTCAATACATATACTGGCTAATTAGACTAGAAGAACGAGATACCATAAAAAATGCTATTTTTTGAAAGAGTCTGATCAAAAATTACTATTAAAACCAGAGAAAATGAATCAAAAAACTATAACTATTAGCGTTAATGGAGAAGAAAAAATAATCTCAGCGCCCTTCACCCTCAGCCAAACCTTAACGAATTTAAACTTTCAACTCAGATTAATCGCCGTGGAATACAACGGTGAAATTTTGCATCGTCAATATTGGGATACTACCATGGTCAAAGCTGGAGATAAATTAGAAGTCGTTACTATTGTCGGCGGAGGATAATTGATAATTAGTTCTTCACCTAACCATTAATTCATAATTCATACTTTCCTTAACTTTGGTATAATCAAAAAAACTAACACCAAATTAAACATAAGTAAAAAAATATAAAATAAATTATGTCACAGCGTACCCCTTTAGGTGATTTACTAAAACCCTTAAACTCCGAATACGGCAAAGTTGCCCCCGGTTGGAGTACCACCCCTTTGATGGGTGTGTTTATGATTTTATTCCTCGTTTTCCTCTTGATTATCTTACAAATTTACAACTCTTCTCTCTTACTTGATGGCATTGTGGTAGATTGGTCTAGTTTAGGTCGATAATTATTACCTAAGTCAGCAAGTTAAAAGTTGTAATCTGACGAACAAGGGGCTTAATTTAATCCCCTTGACTTTCCCATATTACCATGAAAAAATTACTAATTTACTTATTTAAACTATGAATGTTTTTGGCATTGGACTTCCCGAAATGGCGGTAATTTTTGTAGTAGCTTTATTGGTTTTTGGACCAAAAAAATTACCAGAAATAGGTAGGACTGTGGGCAAGACTTTAAAAGGTTTTCAGGAGGCTTCACGGGAATTTCAAGAGGAGTTTAAAAAAGAAGCACAGCAGTTAGAAGAATCAGTGTCGATGAAGGCACAAATTGAAGCACCTCCACAATTAGAAAAAGTTAGTAATGCTAACAATAATAATGTTTCTAAGGAGGATAATAATGAAAACTTCAATGACAATAATTAAAAATTTTAATGTAATAAATATTTTAATTGTACCGTAATAATAAGTTACATTTTTATTAATTTTTTAAAAAGGCTAAAAATGAATTTATTTAGTAACTTACTAATTGCCCTAATTTTTGCATTTTGGCTAGTATTAATACCAGTTTTATCCATTCAAAATGTGGTAAGTGTTAGCCTCAATTTTTTTGTATGGCAATCCATTCCTATTCCCTCTGGGGTGTTAATATCCTTTGCTGTAGCTTTGGGTTTTGTGGTGGGCGCTTTGCTAAATTTCACGAAAAGAAATACTCCCCCATCTAAAAAAACCGCTCAAAAAAGAAAATCTAAGTCAACTACTTTTGTCAGGGATTGGGAAAAAGACGAAAAAGACCCAATTTTTGATTGGGATTGATCCACCATTAACAAATTGTGATAATCTGTGAGAGAAATTGAGTAAAATTAACCACAAATAGACATGGGTTGGCTGAAAAATACTTCTTTTACCCTCGCTTTTTTACTAATTCCCGATATTATTTATCCCAGTATTACTAATAATATTAATTGGTGTAACCTCAGCGCCCTTGCCTCTAGCTTAGTCAGGTTTGGCGATAACGGTAGTAATGGCGGTAACGGTAATAACGGCACATCAGGGCGTGATAGTGAAAGTATAACCATTTTTGCCGATGGCTCCCCCCTTAATTTAACTCTGGTGGGGCAAAATGGTAGTAGTGGTGAAGCTGGGGAAGATGGGCGCCGTGCCAATTGTCAACCCCAACCTAACCAACAACCCCAAAATTTAATGGGTGCCACGGGTGGTAACGGTGGCGATGGCGGTGATGGGGGTGATGGGGGTAAAGGTGGTAATCTTACCATTTATGCCACTGATCCTAATTATTTACAAGCTATTACCGTTAATGCCGGTGGTGGTAAAGGCGGTATGGGTGGGGCGGGGGGCGCTGGAGGCAAGGGTTGTGACTGTTTACAACCATTTTGGACTGTGCAAACCTGTAGCGGTAGCCCCGGCAGTGCTAATTATAATTGTACTACTCAAGAATATAAGTGTACTAATGGCGAAACGGGACAGGGAGGGCGCAATGGTAGAAATGGGCGCGATGGTAATTTAGGGCAATTAACACTTATTAATAGTAATCAACCTTTAGCGCCCGACCGTTTATCGGCATCTGTTACCATGACAGAATTAAAAGAGCGTGGTTTTAGCCTCTCTAAGAATATTTGGGCAACGAGGAAGGGCGCTGGGGCGTTATTTGCTCAAGGTTCAATAATTAATGATGAGTATTTAGCCCTCGCTGAGAGGTTACAAAATGCGGTAGTGTTGATTTGGAATGCACCTCAGCCTTTTCAACCGTTTGGAGGGCGCACTGTCACCCTTAGCTTAGATGAAAATGGACAAGTTGCCGTCAATACCCCCAATGATTTATGGTTTCAGCAAACCATCAACCGCCGAAACGGCATTACAGAAATATTTGTATTTAATGCCCTCCAAGCCTCCCAAGCTACCCAGCTAAAAAGTCAAGGTATTAGGGGAGTGGGCAAAGATGTTAAATGGGAAATTGTCGATGAGGCTCAAAAATCTGATTTAATTGACACTCGTTTTCGCCTTCGCTATAGTACATCGTTATCCGCTGAAGCGCGCTTTAGAGAAGTCAATGACTACACCGAGCGCTACAGCGCGGAAATTCCCCCTCAATTTGTCCGCTATGAAAATAACCGTTTTGTAGTTAATATTGGAGAATTGCCCATCCCTGAGCGTCATTTACAAGGTGATTCTGCCATTAAGGTTGATTTAGAGGTAATTCGGAGTTTAGGAGACCGTAGCGCTACTCAAACGATGACAGAAAGAACAATTCTCAGACCTTCTCGCTGATTTTTTATCGTATATCGGGCTTCTAGCCCAATGTTTGGAGAAGTCTATTCAAAACTCTTTTAAAACGAAGGTTTTAAGTACAATAAAATATTTAAAAAGTGCCAAAAATAGCCTTTTTTCCCAAAAAATGCCCTCTTTTCTTTACCCCAATCGAAAATTATTGAGACAAATGAGTAACTTATTAAACATAACTATTTGGCTTAACTCTTTAATTTATAAGCATTTCACCGCGACACCCCGACACCCGAAACCTGACACCTCTCCTCACCAAAATACTTTTTCAGCACAACCTAATTGTCATAGCGCACGAAAACCCGATTACCTTCCACCATTACTTTCCCCCCCAACTTGTCAATTTCTGCCAGCGCCCTTTCCCTTGTAGCTTCATCCCTTGCATTAAGGGCAATAGTTAACCAAGAAGAACCGGCAATTTTACGGTTATCAGGCTCAGTTGCCAAGAATTTTGCTGTTCCCTCCGCAACTTGTGCTACACTTAGACTCTCCTCGGTGTTTTCTATTTTAGCCCACTTGGCTGCCATTTGATAGGATTTTTGGGCTTCCTTTAAATCTCCTAAAAATAAAATTTCTAAAATGCCTTTATAAATCCATAGTTGATGGGCTAAAGGTTGTGTCGGTTGGATGATTTTTAACCCTTCTACTATCAAATCATGACTAATTTTTGGTTCACCAGCAAACAATGTTGTCGCCGGTTCCATGATATAATATGAAGTCACAAAACGAGGGTCTTTCGCCACTACCGTCTTAAAGTAGTCAGGGGATAATCGATAACCCGTAACTTCCCTAGCCTCTGCATCCCCATAATATTGAATAAAATTAAGGTAAACTAGATTAGCCGTTAGGTTATTGTAACCAAAATCGGGTAATTTATTCAGTAATAATACTTGTAAAGATTCTTTTTTTTCCAGTCTTTGATATTCTTCAGCGCTGATTGCACCTTCACTATCACTAATATAGGGTAATTGTAGTTTGATGATTCCTGCTATAGATGCTGAAGCGATTAACAGGCTAAAAACTAATTTATTAATCCTGTTCATAGTTCTAATTTAATCTTAACTATTTCACTTATATTATATAGCTTCTACCGTAGTTATGATAGATTAATTAAGTCCCCTCTAAAAATAGGGCTAGAAATCCGAAATACAGTGAGAAAATAGTATTTTCTAGTAAATTTGATAGAAAATCATTGTCCAAATCTTCATTTGATAAGGTCTATATTATCTTAAAAATAAAAATTTTCTCATTTATAATAATAATTCCCTTTGCTCTTTTATATTGCTGACACTACAATAATGATGAACTATCAAAATCAAGCATTAGCCTACACTATAGATTTATCTCTATATCAGAAAATTTACCCCTTAGAGAAAAGTTATCGTGAGGAGTTGTTTAGTTATTTTAACAATATCATTAGTCATCAGCTATTTATTAAGGGGATTGAGAAAAAAAGTAATGACAGTATATGCAATATTTACCGTCTTAATTATAATTATCGTTTAGAGTTTATCGCCGTAGCGGTAAAAGAAACTAAATTGATTAAATTTTTAAGTATTACTGATAAAACAAAGTTAAAACAACCTATTGTTGTTAGGGATAATTTACCCCATCAGATTATTGATATTGACATTAATTTTGAGCAGGATAAGTTTAAGCTACCTAGCCATGTTATTAGTTTATTTAGGGCGAATAACAATTTACGACTCAGCGCCCTCCACTTCACTATCAAAAATTCAGACCAATTCTATTATAACATAAGAGATGAAAAACGACAAGTAAACTTTTTTCCCTTAGTTTCAGCGCAACAGCGAGAGGTATTAACCAGTAAATTTCCCTTGGCTTTGACGGGAGATAATCAGACGGGAAAGAGTAAGACACTACTATATAAGAGTTTTTTGACTGCTGTGGAAAATGCAGACAGTAAAATTGCTTTGGTGACGACAGATAAAATTAGTCATTATCGTCTGAGTAATTTGGCGCAAAAAATCACCGCTTCAACGAGAGATTATCTTGACATTGCTGGTTATATTAATTTCCTTAGAAACACGGCGCAGGAATTGGGTATTTTTAGGGATAGTGATTATCGTCAACGGCATTTTGTGGATTATCGGCGTTTTCGAGAGGAATTTTTATCTAGTTATGATTTGACAGCAGTGGAAGCGCGCTATCTTTGGCAGGAAATCTTTTTCACTCTCAAGGGATGTATTAATTATTCTTTTACTGATGAGGGTTTAATTAGTTTCCCTGATTACGAGAGGGAGGTTAATCAGCGATTTTCAGTGGATAATCAGCAGATATATATTTTGGCACAAAAATATCAGCAGTGGTTAGCTAGTAATAGTTATTGGGATGTAAATGATATTACTACCGACTTTTTGTCTCAGTTACCAAAAAATTTCGCTGGTTATTATGATTATCTTTTGGTGGATGATTTAGATAATTTGTCTCGGCGAGGGGCGCTTTTACTTTTTTCTTTAGTTAAATTAGGTAATGATGGTTTACCTGCTATTGGTTATAGTTACAGAGAATTAGATTTTGATTATATCTCGCAAAGGCGCAAAGGACGCAAAGGATTCTTTTTTGACAGTTTAATTCAGCAATTTTCCCCAGTTAATTTATATCGGCAAGGGAAGTTATTGGTTACTAAGCATAAGAGTTTATCAATTAATCAAGAGGAAGGGTTAGATAATTCTTTGACAACTGATATAAAAAATAATTTTGGGGATGTATTACAAAGTGAGGCAATAGGCAACAGGCAACAGGCAATAGATTTGGATAAACAACCACAAGAATTATTACATAATCAAGACACTGGATTAAAGAAAGAAATAGAAGCAGATGATTTATTAATTTATCAACATCACAAAGATAAACAGGGGAATGGTAATAATAAAGATGATAATAGCGAAAAATATCCCAGCGCCCTCCACCATTATCAATTAACAGTTAACTTAGTCAATGATGCTGAAATTATTAACTTACAAAATCAACTAAAAAACATTACCGAAAATCAACAGAATCCCGAAGCCATTATTAACACCATCGAAAAATGTTACTGGTTGATAGGAGAAGAAGATAAAATTATCACTCAACTAGAAAATTTGGGTTGGGATACTATTATTATTGTCACTGACAAAGAAGAAAAAATAAAACTCACCACAACTCAAACCAAATCCAGTCGAATCATTACCCTAGACGAAAATCATAACTATCAATTCGAGAATGTTATCATCTGGAATTTCTTTAGCAACCTACAGACAATAGATAAAGAATTTCGTCATCACCTTATCAATCAATATTTAATTCCTAGCTTGAATAGTATTACAGGGAAACTATTTTTCTATGAAAACAATTTCGACATCTATCAACATTACCCATCCCTAGACAATTACATCAAAAAAACAGGCATCAAAACTCTTAACCCCCTCCTTAATCAACACAACCGAGAAGAAATTATTAACCTCGCCAAAAAGTATCAACAACAAGGCGCATGGCAAATGGCGCTGGAAATGTATCAAACTATTGGCGAGAAAAAATCAACTCCATACATTAATAGTTATCTTGCTGAATTAAGCGGTAACTGGGAAGAAAGTGGCGATTTATGGCATCAACAACAACAATGGGAAAAAGCTATCTTGGCATGGCAGGAAGTAGAAACCAATCTATGGCAGAAAAAATGGCAACATTTAACTCCTCCGCAATGGCAACAAAGAGGTAACTATTTAGAAAAAAAAGGTTATTACTCTCTCGCTGGAATTTGTTATCAAAAAGCAGAAGATAGAGAAGGTTATATTCGTTGTCTGGAAAAAAATCAACAATGGGAAACTATTGGGGATATATATAGAAATAGTCAACAAAATTCCCTCGCGCAAAAATACTATCTTCTCGCTGAGGAAGTTTATCGACAAGAAGAAAGATTACAACCCCTTGCTTTAATGTGGCAAAGGTTAAAACAATGGCAAAAGTCAGCAGAAGTTTGGGAAGGTATTGGTAAATGGGAAAGCGCTGCGGAAAATTGGTTACAAATTCGAGAGTTAGAAAAAGTTGCCTTGTGTTATCAAAAGGCGCAACAGTGGCAAAAGGCAGAAATTTATTGGCGACAATTACATCAAACGGCAAAGGTTGCTGATGTTTGTGAAAAACAAGAGAAATGGCAAGAGGCAGCGCCGTTATGGCAACAGTTACAGCGATGGCAGCAAGCAGGGGATTGTTTTTTACAAGCAGGGGAAATTAAAAAGGCGGCGCTTTGTTATCAAAGGCAACAAAATTGGCGCAAGGCTGAAAAGTGTTGGCGACAGTTACGGAATTTCTCTCAAGTTGCTTTATGTTGTGAGTGTCAAAATAAGTGGCAAGAATCTGCTTTAATTTGGCATAAGTTACAGGAGTGGTTAAGATGTGGTTTTGCTTGGCAACAAGTTAAGCAATATGAAAAGTCGGCTTTGGCTTATGAAAGATGTCAGCAGTGGCATAAGGCTGAAAAGTGTTGGCTATTATTAAATGATAAGTCGCAGTTGATTCGTTTTTATTCTCAACGGGAAAATTTTTCTCAACTTGCTAATCTTTATCTATCTATAGGAGAGAAGGAAAAATCTGCGTTGGCTTTTGAATCTTGTCAACAATGGGAGAAAGCTATAGATATATGGTTAGAGTTAAATAATTTTGAAAAGGCTGGAGATGTTGCTTTTCAATCGGGTGATTATGAGAAGGCAATCCAATTATGGGAGAGGTTAGATAATAAGTCAAAGTTAATAGAATTTTATAACGGTGAAGGGCGCTTTTTTGATTTAGCTATTCTTTACTTATCTATAGGGGAGAAAGAAAAATCTGCTTTGGCTTTTGAATCTTGTCAACAATGGGAGAAAGCTATAGATATATGGTTAGAGTTAAATAATTTTGAAAAGGCTGGAGATGTTGCTTTTCAATCGGGTGATTATGAGAAGGCAATCCAATTATGGGAGAGGTTAGATAATAAGTCAAAGTTAATAGAATTTTATAACGGTGAAGGGCGCTTTTTTGATTTAGCTATTCTTTACTTATCTATAGGGGAGAAAGAAAAATCTGCTTTGGCTTTTGAATCTTGTCAACAATGGGAGAAAGCTATAGATATATGGTTAGAGTTAAATAATTTTGAAAAGGCTGGAGATGTTGCTTTTCAATCGGGTGATTATGAGAAGGCAATCCAATTATGGGAGAGGTTAGATAATAAGTCAAAGTTAATAGAATTTTATAACGGTGAAGGGCGCTTTTTTGATTTAGCTATTCTTTACTTATCTATAGGGGAGAAAGAAAAATCTGCTTTGGCTTTTGAATCTTGTCAACAATGGGAGAAAGCTATAGATATATGGTTAGAGTTAAATAATTTTGAAAAGGCTGGAGATGTTGCTTTTCAATCGGGTGATTATGAGAAGGCAATCCAATTATGGGAGAGGTTAGATAATAAGTCAAAGTTAATAGAATTTTATAACGGTGAAGGGCGCTTTTTTGATTTAGCTATTCTTTACTTATCTATAGGGGAGAAAGAAAAATCTGCTTTGGCTTTTGAATCTTGTCAACAATGGGAGAAAGCTATAGATATATGGTTAGAGTTAAATAATTTGGAGAAAGTAGCCGAAATTGCTTACCAGTCAAAAAATTATTCCCTTGCTATTGAAACTTATAAAAAATTACAACAATGGGAAAAAGTAGCCGAAATTTATTTACAACTGGGAGAAAAAATCAAGGCAGGAGAAATGTATCAGAAAGGTAAACATTGGCAACTGGCAGAAAATATCTATCGAGATTTAGAAGATTATACTCAAGTCGCTAAACTTTGCGAAAAGCAATCAAAATGGTTAGAAGCTGGAAATCTTTGGCGAAATCTCGGTAAAATTTCTCATGCTTCCCTTTGTTATGAATTGGCAAGGGAATGGGAAAAAGCGAGGGAAGGTTGGCTAGAAATCAAACAATTTGCTTCCGTGGCTATTTGCTATGAAAGGGAAGGGAAATGGTTAGAAGCTGGTGAAAGTTGGCAACAAGTTAATCCTTTACTTAAATCTGTTTTTGCTTATGAAAAATCACAACAATGGGAAAAAGCTATAAATATATGGCAACAACTGAAAAATTATGAAAAGGTTGCTACTCTCTGGGAAAAGCTAGAAGAATGGGATAAAGCCGGTGAGATTTGGCAGGAATTGGGGCGCTGGGATAAAGCTGGTTATATTTGGCTTAAAATAAGTCAGTTAGAATCAGCAGCGCTTTGTTTTGAAAAAGCGTCAATGTTATCGGAAGCGGAAAATTGTTGGCGTGAGTTACAAAATTATCCTCGTTTAGTCTTGGTGTGTCAGCAACAGGAAAAATGGCAGGAAACGGCACAAATTTGGCAAGATTTGGAGGAGTGGGAAAAATCAGCGCCCTTCTGGCTTAAAATAAACTGTCATAAGGAAGCAGCGCTATGTTATGAAAAGGCACAACTTTGGCAAAATGCTTTAGACTGTTGGCAATTTCTCGGTAATTTCTCTCAAGTGGCAATTTGTGCGGAAAATGTCTCTAATTACTCCCTCGCTGGTGATGCTTGGCTGAAAGTTGAGGAAAGAGAAAAGGCGGCGCTATGTTATGAAAAGGCACAACTTTGGCAAAATGCTTTAGACTGTTGGCAATTTCTCGGTAATTTCTCTCAAGTGGCAATTTGTGCGGAAAATGTCTCTAATTACTCCCTCGCTGGTGATGCTTGGCTGAAAGTTGAGGAAAGGGAAAAGGCGGCGCTATGTTACGAAAAGGCGCAACTTTGGCAAAATGCTTTAGATTGTTGGCAATTTCTCGGTAATTTCTCTCAAGTGGCAATTTGCGCGGAAAATCTCGCTAATTATTCCCTCGCTGGTGATGCTTGGCTGAAAGCTGAGGAAAGAGAAAAAGCGGCGCTATGTTACGAAAAGGCGCAACTTTGGCAAAAAGCAAGACAAGTCTGGGTACATCTGAACATACGTTCAGGCATTGCAAGATGTTATGAGGGGGAAAAAAATTGGCAAGAGGCGGCAAAAATCTGGGAAAATGAGCAAATTTGGTTAAATTCGGCAGAAAATTGGTTTAAAGCAGGAGAAAGGGCAAAGTCGGCTGAATGTTTTGAAAATGGTAGTTTTTGGGCTGATGCTGAAAAAATCTGGTCTGAGGATAAAAATTATCTAAAATTAGCGTATAACCTTGAAAAACAAGAAAAATGGCAAAAAGCATCTAAAGCATATCAACAGGCTAATAAATGGCTAAATTCGGCGGTAATTAGCGAAAAAATAAAAGACTATACAGAAGCCAAAAAATGCTACATTCAATTGCAACAATGGGATAAAGTGGCAGAAATGGCAGAAAATGAGAGTAATTGGCAGGAATCGGGAGATAATTGGCGTAAAATTGAGCAATGGCAAAAAGCAGGTTTGGCTTATGAAAAGGGGGAATGTTGGCAACAGGCTTGGCAATGTTGGCAAAAACTAGAAAATTGGTCACGGGGTGCGGTATGTTTAGAAAAGTTAGGGGATTATTCTCAAGGGGCGCAGGTATGGTTAAAACTAAATAATGATGAGGGGTTGAAGGGCGCTGGGTTTAATTATCAACGGGCGCTACAATGGGATTTGGCTGAAGATTGTTGGCGCCGTCTTGGTGATTGGCCACAAGTAGCGATTTGCTGTGAGGCACAAGAAAAGTGGGATTTAGCTATTGAGGCTTGGTTACAGGCTGGTAGTAAGGTAAAAGCTGCTAATATTTTGCGTAAACAAGGGCGCTGGAAGGAAGCTGCGCTGATGATTGCTGGGATGGGGTAAAGGGTAGCAGAGGAAGAAAGGGTAGCAGGGGAAGAAAGGGTAGCAGGGGAAGAAAGGGTAGCAGAGGAAGAAAGGGTAGCAGAGGAAGAAAGGGTAGCAGAGGAAGAAAGGGTAGCAGGGGAAGAAAAGTTAGAATTTAGAAAACAATTACTTCTGCATTCTACATTCCTCCCATTATCAATGGTCCATTGTTTAGTTTGTTAATATAGAAAGAAAATTTAAAAATCTCATGTCAGTTACCCTCAGCGCCCGTCACCTTAGACCAGCTATTGCCGATTTACAACCTCAATTAGTATCATGGCGGCGCCGTTTACATCAATATCCAGAATTAGGTTTTCGAGAACATTTAACTGCCCAATTTATTTCCTCTCAACTCAATGAATGGGGTATTAAACATCAAACAGGGGTTGCTCAAACTGGTATCGTTGCTACTATTCATAGCGCCCACCCCGGCAAAGTTTTAGCCATTCGTGCTGATATGGATGCCCTGCCTGTGTTAGAGTTAAATAAAGTATCCTATCGTTCCCACCATGAGGGCATTATGCACGCCTGTGGTCATGATGGACATACTGCCATTGCCTTAGGTATTGCCCATTATTTACACCATCACCCCCATGATTGGCGTGGCACGGTAAAAATTATCTTCCAACCAGCCGAAGAAGGTCCAGGGGGCGCTAAACCCATGATTGAAGCTGGGGTTTTACATAATCCAGAGGTGGATGCCATTATTGGTTTACATCTCTGGAATAACCTCCCCCTCGGCACTGTGGGCGTAAGGGCAGGGGCGCTCATGGCGGCGGTAGAATGTTTTAAGTGTGAAATTAAGGGTAAAGGTGGCCACGGTGCTATGCCTGATCAAACCATCGATTCCATTGTGGTGGGCGCTCAAATTATCAATGCTTTACAAACCATCGTCAGTCGCAACATTAAACCCACTGATTCGGCAGTAGTAACTGTCGGCACTTTTGAAGGGGGAAGGGCGCTTAATGTCATTGCTGATACCGCTAAAATGAGTGGCACGGTGCGCTATTTTAATCCTCTTTATCAAGGTTATATCGGCAAAAGAATTGAGGCGATTATTAAGGGCATTTGCCATAGCCACGGCGCTGATTATGACCTCGATTATTGGCAGTTATATCCCCCCGTCATTAATGATCCTGACATGGCAGAATTGGTACGGCGAGGGGCGCTGGAGGTGGTAGAAACTCCCTTGGGAATTGTGCCGGAATGTCAAACCATGGGGGGAGAAGATATGTCTTTTTTCTTACAGGAAATTCCCGGTTGTTACTTCTTTTTAGGGTCGGCAAATCCTGATAAAAGTCTTGATTTTCCCCATCATCATCCCCGTTTTGATTTTGATGAAACTGCCCTTAGTATGGGTGCAGAAATTTTCGCGCGCTGTGTGGAAAAATTCAATTAAGGTTTGCTGAATAATTATTTTTTTGGTAGGGAAGAGGTAAAATAACAGTAATTAATACTAATAAAGATAGAGTAAGCAGTTTGTGTTAGAACGCCTAAAACAAAATTTAAAAAATGATTTAATTGCTGGGTTATTAGTAGTGATTCCTTTAGCGACAACCATTTGGTTAAGCTATGTTATCGCTAACTGGGCAATTAAATTTTTAACTAAAATACCTAAACAAATTAACCCTTTTGACGGACTCAATCCCCTTCTCACTAATTTTCTTAATTTTGTGGTGGGTTTAACTGTGCCTTTAGCATTTATTCTCCTTATCGGTTTGATGGCGCGCAATATTGTCGGGCGCTGGTTGTTGGATGTTGGCGAAAGAATATTACAGGCAATTCCTCTTGCTGGTGCGGTTTATAAGACTCTCAAGCAAATTTTAGAAACTCTTTTCCAAGACTCTCAAACTAAATTTCGTCGGGTAGTAGTTATCGAGTATCCTAGAGAGGGTTTATGGACGATGGGATTTGTGACGGGTAAAGTTAGTACGGTAATTCAAGGTAGTTTTGAACAACCGATGTTAAGTGTTTTTGTGCCAACTACTCCTAATCCTACCTCTGGTTGGTATGTAATTGTACCTGAAGATGGTGTTACTAATGTAGATTTATCCATTGAGGATGCTTTTCGAGTTTTAATTTCGGGAGGTATTGTTAACCCTGATAATCCAAATCCTAATGCCACTACTCCTAAAAAAATTAAGTCTCCCCTTGACTTGATTCCCATTAAAACTGTTACAGAGGGAGAACAACATTTAAGCTAATTTTTAGGGCTTTGCTGAATTAAGATATGATTTGCATTGAGTAGGAAGTGGAATAGAAAACAACATCAAATGTCCAGAGTTAGGCTCCGAGAGTTTCATAAAAATGGAATTAAAAAAAGAAAAAAAAATCAGGCATTGCTGAATCAAGGTATGAAAATAAAAACTCAACAATCTGGAATACTTACTATTTAATAGTTTAGTGATTTCCAATAAATATGAATCATACTCAAAATCAGCAACGCCCTCTTTACATTTAGTCTAAACTACAGTTCAAAGTTAAGGCGCATTGAACAACTTGCATTTTTGTTAACAAGGGGTTTAAAACCTTTGCCTTACAAGTTAAAAATTTAACTGTTGTCTTTTCACTCTTATCTTTTGCCTATCTTTAACAGTTTACTAAGATAACCAAATTGACCATAAACATACAAGATGTTTTCAAATCTGGTGCTAGGATTATTAATATATTTTATACTTTTATATGAACCTCGTATAATTCTTTCTAAAGAGCCTAAAAATTGCTTGTTTTTAGTTACATTCTTACCTTGTTGGCGATAATATTCGCTGATACCTTGCCACCAACTACGACTTTTGAACCATTCTTTCGTTAATCTTTCTGGTTGTACATTATGCCCTACCTCAGCGGTGGGGATATACATAACTTTTCTTTCCATCTTTAAGGCTAATTCGGTAAAGACTAAGTCACCATTGGATAATAAGTTATTTCCAACTCGGTCAAATTTCACATCAAAACCGCCCACTTCTTGCCAAAAACTACGACGAAAACCGTAGTTTAAGCCCCTAGGTGTGAAACTGGCATCATGAATGGCTATCATTTCATCACCTAAGTCATAAAGACCCAGCGCCCCTGCCATTTGCTCTGAAATCCATGCTGGTAGTTCAGTATAAGGTTCAGGTAGTATTAATTTAACTTTACCTCCAGCAATAACTACATCAGAATCATTTTCAAATACCTCTAATAATGTTGGTAACCAGTGGGAGGGCGCTATGGCATCATCATCGAGATAAGCCACTATCTCACCAGTAGCATTAATTACCCCCGTATTTCGTGCCACGGATAACCCTAATTTTGGCTCATAAACATATTTTACTTTGGGATTATCTGAATAAGATTTCACTATATCGGCAGTGCCATCAGTTGAAGCATTATCCACCACAATAATTTCATAATTAGCCAAATCTTGATGGAGTAAACTATCCAGCGCCCCTCGCAAATATTCTTCTCGGTTGTATGTACAAATTACCGCACTGATGGAAAGATTTGTCATGGTTTTTTTAGTATTGGTGACAGGGGAGAAAGGGAAGCAGAGGGAGAAAGGGAAGCAGAGGGAGAAAGGGAAGCAGAG
>JACYMF010000055.1 GCA_015272165.1 Cyanobacterium sp. T60_A2020_053 | reverse complement strand
GGTCATAGAAAACTATATCAGGGGTATGGAACGTGCCTCTTTAGACGCAGAGTCGCCAAGCTCTACTGAGTGCGGAAGCATGAGGCAACTTGGGGCGAAGAAGCGTCAGAAACGCATTTCTCAGCGTAGCGGAAATGCGTAGTTCATTATCAACAAGGATATATTGAGGGCGCTATTCTTAAGCCATTATCGCAATTTAACGCTTCAGAATTACTTTACTATGATAACGTTGTAGTTTATTGTCGCTCAGGAAAAAGGTCTCATCAAGCGGCACAACAACTCATTGATAAAGGGATGAAATCAGTTACGGAATTGTTGGGAGGTATTGAGGCTTGGCAAGACGCTAATTTACCCATTGTCAGTAGGTAAGCAAAAATAATTGTGTATTTTATTATTAACGTAGGGACGTTGTATGCAACTTATGATAAATAACGATTTGGCTTAACTCTTTAATTTATAAACATTTCACCCGAAGCCTGACACCTCTCCTCACCACTTCACTTTTTCATTAAGCCCGAATTAATATGCGTTTAATATTTGGATTAATTTTCGCCGTTGCCATTGGTTTAAGTTTAGGCTTAATTGGTGGCGGTGGTTCGATTTTAGCTGTACCAATTTTACGTTATGTGATGGGTATAGAAGCGCGCGAAGCCATTGCCCAAAGTCTTTTTATTGTAGGATTTGTGAGTATTATCGGCATGATTCCCCATTGGCGACAAGGTAACGTTAATTTACCTGTAGCGCTTAGTTTTATTCCTCCAGCGATGATTGGGGCTTTTTACGGGGCAAAAATCACAGAATTACCATTTATTACCGATACTATTCAACTGGTGGCTTTTGGAGTTGTGATGTTGATGGCAAGTATCTTTATGATTAGAAAAAGTCAGAAGGGCGCTAAAAAAGTTGATCAGCCTTCAGATATAGCTAAAAATAGAACTAAGCAAATTATTTTCACTATTATTCAAGGGTTAATTGTGGGTGTTTTAACCGGATTTGTGGGAGTTGGAGGGGGATTTTTAATCATTCCAGCCTTAGTTTTGGTGGGTGGTATTCCCATGAAACAAGCTGTCGGTACATCTTTACTAATTATTGCCAGTAATTCTACCAGCGCCCTCCTCGGTTACTTATCCAGTGGGGTTGACATGAATTGGGGTGTAACCATTGGTTTGACGGGCGCTGCGAGTGTTGGTATAATCTTGGGTGCATGGTTGAGTAAAAAAATTGACCCTCAATATTTACAAAAAGGTTTTGGTTTTTTTGTCCTCGCTGTGGCTATTTTTGTTTTAATTGTTCGGTGATGATAATGTTACAACTCTTTCTTTAAAATTGGTAATACTGGACAAGATGGAGATGCTTTAAAGTTAGTAGTATTACCATTATCTTCAAAAAATGACCAACTAAAAGGACTTTCTAATTCAGCGCCCATCCACAATAATTTTTTTGCCCTCGTCATTGCCACATACAATAAACGATATTCTTCATTTTTCTTGAGAGTATTTGCCTGTTGCCATGCTTCTTTATTATCCAAATAACCCTCAATTTTACCGTTTAATTTATCTTGATGAATTAAATATCTTAACTGTGCTTTTGCTATTTCTACTAAGTCAAAATCACCTATAAATGCACGAGTTTTACTAATAAAAAGTTCTCCGGGTATCATTTTTTCAATTAAAAAAGGCAAAAAGACATAATCCCAATCTAGCCCTTTTGATTTGTGCATAGTCATAATAGTTACTTGCCCTTTTCGAGTGTAAATACTTTCAGGATTATCCTCATTTTCATCTGCTTCTATGGAGTCAAAAGTTTCATTATTAATAATATTCTTTAAAGTCGAAATCATGCTTTTTAGGGAAACTTTACCCATAATTTCTTGTTCAATTTTTTGGTTAAGTTTATGACTGGTGGCTAATTCCCCTCGGTTATAATTTAAAACCATGGCAAGATAAGGAATAAGGCGATAAGAATTAATTTGCATCTTTGCTTGTAACAGCATAATTAATAGTTTTTTTGCCTTTTCTTCCTGTTGATTAATTTCTGTTTTTAAAGGGTCTGATTCAAAAAGTTGCTCTGCATAACCACTAATAAAATCAATATTTTCTAAAAAAATTATCTCTCTTTCTTGTAATATCTTTAAGCATTGTAAAAAAGATTCTTCAGAATGGGGAGTATCTAAAAATTGTAATAACCCTAAAATTTCTTCAGGTACATAAGAATAATTTGTTTTATCATCAATTAACCTAACTTCAATGCCGATTTTATCTCGAAGATAACTTAAATGATTCAATAAAAATTTACCTTGTTTTCTCTCTCTAACTAAAATAGCTAAAGAGTTATTTTTATCATCTTTTGTATTGAATAAATCTTCGATTTTTTGTCCAATTTTTTCTACAGTATCATAAAGATGATCTGTGTAAACAATTTCTACACCTTTACCCATCGGCTGAGGATTGGCATTTTTTTGTGGATCGTTTTTGCCTACTGGTTCGATAAATTGGTGACGGAAAGGTAATTCCGTTAAACTATCTGTATTATCGTCATTACGAATTTGGTTTATATATTCCAGCGCCCGATTCCCTGCTTTAATAATAGTCAGCGCACTCCGCCCAGCTTGAGGAATAGTCACTAAGCGATTAGAAAGCGCACATTGATCACAAAAATGATTAAAATAAATAGGGTCAGCAGATGTAAAAGTAGAATTAATAGCTTGATTAGGGTCGCCCACTCGTACTAAATTAGGCTCAAGATGAGGGTTATCATAATCACTGGCGAGTATGGTTAATAATTCCCCTTGTAAAGGGCTAGAATCTTGCGCTTCATCTTCAAAAACACCATAAATTAACTTTTGTTCAATTTTTCGAGCTTCAGGGTTTTTTAACACCCTTAGCGCCCCTAAAATCATATCATCATAAGTGATCAAATTACGCTCTTTAGTTAAGGCTTGATAATGATGATATAAACCACTAGCAATGGAAATTAATTGGTAATAATCTTTGCTATAGTGAGCATAATTAGCCAAATTCTCAGCCGTCAAACCAGAAGATTTCACTTCCGCAATTACAGTTTTCACAAAATTAGGTAAAATGTCCTTAATGACTATACCTTGACGGCGCAACCTTTCCGATTCTTCTCCAGCAAAGTCTTCTAAACCTTCGATTAAAGTTTGATAAAGAGAGGGATTATCCTTAACCCAATTATCAATGGTGGCGGTAATTAAATGATGATTAGAAGTGGGAAAAAAAAGACGACTATTATTAAGATCAATGCCAGATAATTGAGGATATTTAGAAGCAATATTTAGAGCTAAACTATGGATAGTTTGCACAGAAAAACCGACGGGAGGAAGCTGTAAATAGTTTAAATTGTTAATAATTTTTTCCTTAATACTAGCAGTAGCAGAACGAGTATAAGTAACAATCATTAATTGACGATAATTATTAAGTTTTTGCCTCGCAATAGTCAGCGCCCCTGCCACTGCCAAACTGTGAGACTTTCCAGCGCCCGGCACCGCAGTTACAGCCATTTTACCTGATGTCCATTGCGCCAGTTTATCTTGTCCCGGTCGTAAATTTTTCGTTAACTCTTGGATTTTTTGATCGAAATTAATCATAGGAATTATGAATTATGAATTATGAATTATGAATTATGAAAAACTATTAATTATCTCCCTCTGCTTCCTCTGCTTCCCCTGCTTCCCATCTCCTTATCATTTTTACGGTGGAGGGCGCTAGAATCAGGGGTAAAATCTACTAAACAATAATATTATGAATCCTCAGCAAATATTCAAAACATTTGTACTTACAAGCCCTTTAGTGGTAGCCTCATTATTGATTAATTTTAGCCAACCCAGCGAAGTTAAAGCAGTTGAAATTAAATTCAAAAATACTCCCACCGTAATTGCTAACACCAATAATCAAGAAATTGAGCAAGAATTTCCCTACCTAGAAAGAAATGAATATGGCGACTTAATTATTGAGTTTACGGAAGAAGAAAGCGATAGCGCCATTGAGTTATTCGGCTGTGACTGCACATCTTCTATTAATGCGCTTAGAAAAATGCGCGGTATCGCTAGAGGTGTAGAAGGAGAGCATTTAACCCCAGATTACCAAATCGCTGCCTGTCCTCATCGTTTATTTATCGGTGTTTGATCATTAAACATCTTCAAAAAATAAGGCTTCATTACCCGTTAATTTTAGTAGTTTTTATTGAGAAATTTAATGGGTGTCTTCTCTTTATATTTCAGATAGGCAAGGGTTAATAAAAGGCGCACATCCCCTTGCCCTTTGCCCGATACCAACCAATAATTTATCATACTCAAAATAAGAGAGCCTTCGTTGCCCTTTAGCAAAAATTCATGTTTCAGATTGACAATAGATAACTATAATAAATAATATCTCAAACAGCGAAGATCGATATGTCCATAAGCCCAGACAACTTAAACTTGTATCAGTGCGTTTTTAGTACCAGCGCCCTTCACCCCCCCGTATTACCCTTCTCTAGCCTAAAAGGGGAAGAAAATACCAGCCGTTATGCTTTGATGAATGATGATGACATTCTCAAACCCTTTGCCCAGTTGGGGGAAAAAAAATACTATCAAATTATTGTAGTCGATACCAAACCAGAAGAAAGATTTTCTCTTGACGAAAACTTAGAAAAAGTAACGGAATTTGATAAACAAAGTTTAATTGAGGCAGGAATCCCCGGTCTAGCTTTTCCCTACCTAACCCTGACCGAACACGCACCCATCGTCCCAGATTTATTCGATGCTTGGCAAGATAGCCACCAACAAGAATTTGTCATTATTGCCCAGAAAGATGAAAATTGGCAAAATTTTCACTCCTACCTATCCACAGGAGATGCTAACACCAATGATGTTTATGAACATTTACAAAAAATTGCCAAACTCTGGAAAAGTTTTCTCAAATTCAAATGTGCTCAAAGTCTTTTACATTTGGATAATTTAGGAATAAATAATGGGCAATTAGAAATTAATAAACTATATTTCGATCACCCTGATAATCCCCCACTATTGAGGCAATTAGTAGAAAGTTGGGCGATTGTTTTAGAACAAACTCAGCGCCCAGAAGCGGAAGCCATGGGAGAAGTAATGATGCAAGTAGAAAACGGCGAAATCGACGACATCAAACAACTACGTGCCACCCTTGATGCCCTGACAGAAGAAGCTCAATACAACTTTTTCACAGGGGATAGCGAAGATCAAGAATTTTTGATTCCTCCCGAAGATGAGTTAAATGAGCTCACTTCTCAATTTGATTTTGACGAATCAGATGACGAAGGAGAAGCCACGATGATTAATGAAACTGCTGATATTGATGAACAGCCTACAGTGGTTTTACCCATGCGTCTTTTGAGTCTCAATGATTCAGGGGTGAGCGATATTGGCATGAAACGAGGACATAATGAAGATTGTTTCGCCATCGATACTTCTATTCAAACAAGGGAAACACCTCAAGGGGTACACTGTAACGCTAAGGGGCTGTTTATTGTGTGTGATGGCATGGGAGGCCATGCGGGAGGGGAAGTGGCCAGCGCCCTTGCCGTGAAAACTCTATATAACTTTTTCCGTAACAACTGGGGAGATGAATTACCCACCCCAGAAGTCATTAATACGGGCATTTATAAAGCTAATCAGGCTATTTATCAAGCTAATTTAGCGAAAGGCACGATGGGCGCTGGGCGTATGGGAACGACTTTAGTAATGACCATGATACAAGGGACAAAAGTGGCAGTTGCCCATGTGGGAGATAGTCGTATTTATCGAGTGACGAGAAAATGGGGTTTAGAACAGTTAACCGTAGATCATTCCGTTGCCCAAGCGGAAATTAAGCAAGGAATTGAGTCACAAATGGCTTTTTCGCGCCCAGATGCTTACCAATTAACTCAAGCCCTCGGACCTCGTGACAACAGTTTTGTTAACCCTGACATTAATTATTTAGAAGTAAAAGAAGATACTTTATTTTTACTTTGTTCTGATGGTTTATCGGATAATAATTTATTAGAAAATAATTGGCAAAATGTGCTTTTACCTCTCATCAGTTCTAAAGCAAATTTGGATGAGGGCGCTGGGCATTTAATCGATTTAGCTAATCAAGTTAATGGTCACGATAATATTACCTGTGTCTTAGCACGGGTTAAAGTTCAACCTAATTTGGAGCAGAAAAACCCCATCTTATAATTAGGTGGTGCTGAAAAAGTGGAGTGGTGATGGTAATGTAGAATTTAGAATGTAGAATTAATAATTGTGCTTAAAGCCTTTTTATACAAAGGGTTTTCATTTATTTAGCAGACTTTTTTTTACCTTTGCCCTTTTAACTTTGCCCTTTGCCCTTTTGAATAGAGTTGTTGCCTATTGTGCCATTTTGAGAGAATATACTATAGGTGTTTT
Source organism: Cyanobacterium sp. T60_A2020_053 (assembly GCA_015272165.1). Lineage (NCBI taxonomy): Bacteria > Bacillati > Cyanobacteriota > Cyanophyceae > Chroococcales > Geminocystaceae > Cyanobacterium > Cyanobacterium sp. T60_A2020_053. The sequence continues at coordinate 15,609 of JACYMF010000055.1, read as the reverse complement.
TGAGCATCATTGTTAAGATTTTGATAAAAAAAGAACCAGTATGATTTCTAGTAATGATTTTCGTCCGGGAGTAAGTATTGAATTAGATGGTAGCGTGTGGAAAGTAGTAGAGTTTTTGCACGTTAAACCGGGGAAGGGCGCTGCTTTTGTGCGGACTAAATTAAAAAATGCTCAAACTGGTAGCACGATGGAGCGTACTTTCCGTGCTGGAGAAACTGTGCCTCAAGCTAACCTCGAAAAACGTACCATGCAACACACCTACAAAGAAGGAGATCAATATGTGTTTATGGATATGGAAACTTTTGAGGAAATCAATCTCACAGAAGCTCAAATTGGTGACCGAGGAAAATATCTCAGGGAAGAAATGGAAGTAAATATTCTTTATTGGAATGATACTGTGTTAGATGTAGAGTTACCAACTTCCGTAGTTTTGGAAATAACGGAAACCGATCCGGGTGTCAAAGGAGATACCGCCACCGGTGGCACAAAACCAGCTATATTGGAGACGGGCGCTCAAGTGATGGTACCTTTATTTATTACCATTGGGGAAAAAATTAGAGTGGATACTCGCACTGATACTTATTTGGGTAGAGAAAACTAAAATGTGTTACTCTGGTTTGGTTTAAAATAAACCCTAACTAGATATTAAAAACCTTTAGATTAAAATAAATTAACAGTGCCAATAGATTTTAAGCAATTACAAGAATTTATTACCGCCATTGCCACCACTGATATTACTGAGTTAACCATCAAAGAGGGCGATTTTGAATTAATTATTAATAAAAGTAAAGGGGAAGTTATACTTCCTGCTAATTATAGCCCAGCGCCCCTCCCCCCAACCATCGCAACTCCAGCAGTAATAGAAACACCAACACCAGCGCCCGTAGAACCAGAAAAACCCACTAATGGTAATCAACGAGGGGATAATTGGAAAGAGATTACTTCCCCTATGGTGGGAACTTTTTATCGAGCTTCAGCGCCCGCAGATGCTCCTTTTGTGGAAGTGGGAGATAAAGTTGCTGTGGGTGGTGTAGTATGTATCATTGAAGCTATGAAGTTAATGAACGAAATTGAAGCGGAATTTAACGGGCAAATAGTGGAAATTGCGGTGGAAAATGGCGAACCCGTTGAATATGGTCAAACTTTATTCTGGATTGCCACTTGATAAAAAGGGCAAAGGGCAAGGGGCAAAGGGCAAAGGTAAATTTAAAGATAGCTTGGACTACCATTAAATTTAGTCACTTTTTAAAAGACGGGGTTTTAAACCCTTTATTATTCGATAAAGCCACTAAAAAACTATGAAAATAGGTATTCCTAGAGAAATCAAAGATCGAGAATTTCGAGTTGCTTTGACTCCCAGCAGTGTAAAAATTCTCACTGATCAAAATCATCAAGTTTGGGTGGAAGGTGAAGCAGGGGAGGGCGCTGGTTTCAGCAATGAAGCCTACGAAAACGCAGGGGCAACTATTACCGATCAACAAACCATCTGGGATCAAGATTTAGTGGTAAAAGTAAAAGAGCCTTTACCGTCTGAATATCCCTTGATCAAACAAGGACAAATTTTATTTACTTATCTTCACCTCGCTGCCGATCGCACTTTAACGGAAATTTTACTGAAAAGTGGCGTAACAGCTATTGCTTACGAAACGGTGCAATTACCTGATGGGCGCTTACCGCTACTCACCCCCATGAGTATTATTGCCGGTCGTTTGGCGGTACAAATTGGCGCGCGCTACCTCGAAAAACAGCAAGGGGGCAAGGGCATTTTATTAGGAGGCATCCCCGGCACTCCCCAAGGTCAAATTGTCATTTTAGGGGGCGGTGTTGTCGGCACAGAGGCGGCTAAAATTGCCGTAGGCATGGGCTCTCAAGTGACTATTTTAGATGTCAATGTTGACCGTCTAAGCTACTTAGAGAGCCTTTTTGGTTCACGGGTACAATTACTTTATAGTAATACTCCATCGGTGGCTCAAGCGGTGAAGGGCGCTGATTTGTTAATCGGTGCGGTGTTAATTACGGGGAAAAAAGCGCCCCTCCTCGTTACCAGAGACTTGGTGAAAACTATGGGCGCTGGTTCGGTTATCCTTGATGTGGCGGTGGATCAGGGTGGTTGTATTGAAACTTTGCGCACTACTTCCCATAGTAATCCTAGTTATGTGGAGGAGGGCGTAATTCATCTCGGTATCCCTAATTTGCCGGGCGCTGTGCCTCGCACTGCTACTCAGGCATTAAATAATAGTACGTTGCCTTATGTGGTCAAATTGGCTAATCAGGGCATAGGGGCGCTGAAACAGGATGCTTCCCTCGCTTTGGGTTTAAATGTTCATCATTATCGTCTTGTACATCCGGCAGTGCAACAGGTTTTTCCCGATTTACCCCGATAGGAGACAGGATGACAAGGAGACAGGATGACAAGGAGACAGGATGACAAGGAGACAGGATGACAAGGAGACAACGGGTGGTAATGAATAATTTAACTTTTCCCTTTTTTAACCCTTTGTCCTTTTAACTTTGTCCTTTTTTACACCTCTGAGTACAAAAAATCACTAGAATAAAAGATAAAGAAATGTTAAGTAATTAATTAAATGATTATTACTCAAGAGGAATATAAGCAACGGCGACGGGCGCTGATGACGAAAATAGGGGATGGGGTAGCGGTATTTCGTAGCGCCCCTACCGCAGTCATGCACAATGATGTAGAATATGTTTATCGTCAAGATAGCGATTTTTTTTACTTGACGGGATTCAACGAAGCGGAAGCGGTGGCAGTGATTGCTCCTTATCATGACGAGCATCAATACATTTTATTTGTTCAACCGAAAGATTTAAGTACAGAAATTTGGACCGGTTATCGAGTCGGGGTGGAGGGCGCTAAAGATCATTTTCACGCTGATGTGGTTTATCCTATCAATGAATTAAACGAAAAGTTATCAGAATATCTCGTCACAGGACAACGTTTATATTATCATCTGGGACGTGATACAGGGTTTAATCAAGTCATTATTAATCACTGGCAAAAATTACTAGCTACTTATCCGAAGCGAGGTTATGGACCAAAATCCTTGGAAGATAGTAATTTTGTTTTACATCCTTTACGATTGGTAAAAAGTGCTTCAGAAATTGAGTTAATCAGAAAAGCTACGGAAATATCAGTAAAAGCTCATCACCGCGCCAGAGAATTTGCCGAGGAGGGGCGCTATGAATACGAAGTTCAAGCGGAAATTGAGCATACCTTCCGCATTTTAGGGGCTGATGGTCCTGCTTATCCTTCCATTGTGGCATCGGGTGCTAATGCTTGTGTGTTGCACTACATTGAAAATAATCGGCAAATGCACAAAGGGGATTTATTGTTAATTGATGCGGGCGCTAGTTACAGTTACTATAATGGTGATATTACCCGCACTTTTCCCATCGGTGGTGATTTTTCCCCCGAACAAAAAGCTATCTATGATTTAGTTTTGGCTGCGCAGGAGGGCGCTATGGCACAAGTGAAACTAGGTAACACTTATGACCAGTATCATGATAAGGCAGTACTAATTTTAGTAGAAGGGTTAAAAGACCTTAAACTATTAAAGGGTGATACTGAGGAAATTATTAAAGAGAAAAAATATAAACCATTTTATATGCACGGTACAGGGCATTGGTTAGGTTTAGATGTTCATGATGCTGGAATTTACAAGACTGATAAGGAAAACTGGCAAGGTTTTCAGGTGGGTAATGTGATTACGGTAGAACCGGGTATTTATATTTCACCTTATATTACCCCCGCAGAAGGACAACCGGAAATCCCTGACTATTGGAAGGGTATTGGCGTGAGAATTGAGGATGATGTTTTAGTTACCACTACTGGTAATGAAGTGTTAACGGCAGGTGTGCCAAAGTAATAAACAAGGAAGGCAAGGGGCTTAAGCCCCTTATTCGTGTAAGATTAATTTTGCTCAATGTTAGGGGCATATAAAACTTCGGTATCTGCCAAGGTTACATCACTTTGATGAGATACTTTTTGTTGAGCAATAATTGCTAAAGATGATCTTACTTTACTTGCTACCTGCACGGTATCTGAGTCATAGGTGTTCGTGATCATTTTGGGATATAAACCAATACCGATGATAGGTAAAATTAGGCAGACGGTGATAAAAATTTCTCTCGGTTGAGCATCAACCCCAAAACTTGGTAAGTTCAAGTTATTTTCTTTTTTGCCGTAGAAGACGACTCTCAACATAGAGAGTAGATATATAGGGGTTAAAATTAAACCTACTCCTGCTAACACAGTCACAACTACTTTAAAAGTAGCACTGTAAGCGTCACTCTGAGCAATACCGAGAAATACTGATAATTCACTGACAAAACCACTCATACCGGGTAATGCTAAAGAAGCCATGGAAGCGATGGTAAATAGTGCAAAGGTTTTGGGCATTACTTTTGCTAAACCTCCCATTTCATCCATCATGAGGGTGTGAGTGCGCTCTTTAGCTACTCCAGAGAGATAAAATAAAGCGGCAGCAATTAAACCATGGGATAACATTTGTAGCATAGCTCCATTCATACCTAAATCGGTGAAAGAGGCGATACCGATTAAGACAAAACCCATGTGTGAGATAGATGAGGATGCTAAACGGCGTTTGAGGTTGGTTTGTCCGAAGGCAGTAAATGCGCCGTAAACTATGTTAATTACCCCTAATGTTACTAATAATGGGGCAAAATAAATATTGGCATCAGGTAAAATTTCCATATTGAACCGAATTAAACCATAACCACCCATTTTCAACAAAACCCCCGCTAAAACCATGGAGACGGGCGCTGAGGCTTCGCTATGGGCATCAGGTAGCCAAGTATGGAAAGGAAAAATTGGTAATTTTACGCCAAAAGCAATAAGAAAACCGATATAGGCTAAGATTTCTAGGGTTTGAGGATATTCTTTTAAGCCTAATTCGGTAATATTAAGGGTGAAGTTATCGCCATAGAATGCTAAGGCTAATCCTGATACAAGGATAAAGATGGAGGCTAAGGCAGTATATAAAATAAATTTGGTGGCGGCATAAAGACGTTTATTACCACCCCAAATGGAGATTAAAATATAAACGGGAACTAATTCTAATTCCCACATGAAGAAAAATAATAATAAGTCTTGGGCGGCAAATACTCCGATTTGGGCGCTGGAAAGAACTAATAATAGGAAGTAATATAGTTTTGATTTATTTTGCACTTGCCATGAAGCGAGGATGGCGAGGGTAGAAATTAATCCTGATAGAATAATCAAGGGCATAGAGATGCCATCTACTCCCAGCGCCCACCGCAATCCAATTTCAGGAAACCAGTTATAGGATTCTTGTAGTTGTAAGTCGGTAATGCCGATGGTAAAATTTTGCCAAAAGCCGTAAACGATTAAGCCAAAGTTTAATAAAGAAATGATAAGAGTATAATTGCGGATATTTTTACCGTATTTGTCGGGGATAAGGGGAATGGCAAGGGCGCCCACCAACGGTAAAGCTATCATTGCTGTAAGATATGGAAATTCACTAATAAACATAATTGCTAGTAACTTATACTTATTACACTATTATTATATTAAGTTTTGTTACAAATGCCTACTATGAAGAGCAAATCTTAAGATTTTAGGATATGGAACTATGGAAGCAGTGAAGAAGTCATTATTTTTTTATTTTCAATTCCATATCTTTTGTCCCTTTCTTGCATTTAATGAAGAAAATCCCCCAGCGCCCTTCCCATTTCTTCGAGGGGTGGTGTTTCTCCAGTCCAAATTTGAAAACCCACTGCGCCTTGTTGTACTAACATTTCAGTACCATCAATAATAGTAGCACCCTGTTGTTGTGCCTGTTGTAATAATAAAGTAGGGCTAGGATTATAAATCAAATCATAAACAATATGGCATGATGATAATAGTTTAATCTCAGATAATGATAAAGGGCTGAGGGCGCTATGGGGTGACATTCCCATGGGAGTAGTATTAACAATTAACTCACTAGCAGGAATTAAACTAGGTAATTGATCCATAGTATAAATATCAATGGGCGCATTTAATTGGGCATAATCCCAGCTATCTTTAAATTGTGCTAACTTTTCTTGATTACGCCCGATTACTTTAATATTTTTACATCCTAATTTAGCGCACCCCACCACTACGGCGCGCGCCGCCCCACCATTACCGATAATTAAAGGGGAAATATCCTGCCAACAGCGATTTAACCTTTGCAAAGGCGCCATAAAACCATCTATATCGGTATTTGTGCCATGCCAACCATCCGCCATGCGCCACACCGTGTTGACTGCACCGATGAGGAGGGCGCTGGGGGAAATATGCTTTAATAAAGGCATAACCGCCTGTTTATGGGGAATCGTTACATTAAAACCGTGAATACCCGTCACCCAAAAACCATTTAAAGCCGTTGCTAAATCTTCTCCTTTCACCGCAAAAGGCACATAAAGATAATCTAAGCCTTTCAATTCTAGCGCCCGATTTTGAATAATAGGGGATAAAGAATGCTCAATAGGATCACCAATAATCCCTAACAATTTTGTTTTACCCGTAATTTTTAATATCATTATTAATAATTCTATAAAATCAAAAGAAATAACACTACCATTAAAACCAAATAAAAATCTTCCCTTTTCAAGCAGGGCGTTTGCATTCTTAAAATTGTCATTTTCTCAAACTAGCTAACAGTCTAAAATTAAGAGGTTTTAAATTACTAATTAATCAATTATTATAAAATATTACTCCCCTCTCCTATGGGAGAGGGGTTAGGGGTGAGGGCAAAGCGTTTTGATACCCACTTTGCAAATTCTCTGCTTTTCAAAGGTGGAAACCTGATGGGAAGTCCCCTAAATTTACAAAGCATTCAAATATTGTTCATATTTTTCATAGATAACTAATCCCGGTATTTCCTCCTCAAAAACTTTAGGTTGCTTAAAATCTTCGGGGGGATATTCCTTTCTAATTGCTATTAATGGCTGATAAAATCTTACCCAATCTTTCAAGAGTACAACTAACTGTTGAAATTGAGCAAAAGACTGTTGATGTCTATTTCTCATGGCAATATATTGTAAAAAGAGAGCATAGGTTTGAGGAGTATTTTTAGCAGTAGGAACTTTAATAATCTGCCCTAATTTGACGAAAATTTCTGTATTAATTTGGACAATTACCATAAATTCTTTGAGGCTATTAAGATTTTTATCATAGAAACTATCAGCAATTTCAGCTACAGTTTTTAATAAAGAAAAATTACTGAGGTCATATTCTTTAAAAAGTGCTAATAATTTTAAACCTAACCTATCTTTAGAGAGAATATCTAACTGATTGCAATAAGATTGAATAGCCGCTTTTCCTTCTTCAGTTTTAACTTTAGGAATGATTTGAGCCACTTGCACTTCTACAAGTTTTTTAAACTCAGAAATGTCTAAATCTTGTTGTAAAAGTTCATAAACATAGTCATAAAAATCCTGTTGTGCATAACCTCGATAACGACTTTCTGTTTGCTCAATTTTGAGAAAACTATCTTTAGTTTCTAAAGCTACCCGTAACAAGTCTAAACTACTTTTTAAACCCTCAAAAGCACCTTGATCTTTGCTAACTTGGGCATTAATGGATAAAAAACTAATAAATTCTCTCCCCGTAAATTTTTCGCTGTCAATGGTGCGCATTAGCGCCCCGATATTTTTCATTTGACGAAGAGAATCTTGATAAATAATTACGGTACTTTCTGGTATTTCTTCCTTTGCATAATTAAGACTTTTTAGCCATTCTGTGAACCAATTTACAAAAGATGATTCTCCCCAAAGAGGGCGACTCCACCAACTATTTTGCTTTGCTTGATTTTCTTTGGTTTTCATAATACTCTCTCCGTATTACATTAAATTTTAAAATTGAGGGCTTTTTGTAAAACTTCAAGGCGCAAGGGTTTACTGATATAGTCATTCATTCCCGCTTCAAAACAAATTTGAGCGTCTCCATCCAGCGCATTAGCTGTCAAAGCAATAATATATGGTTGATGTTGATATTCTTCCCTAATTTTGCGAGTGGCGGTTAAACCATCCATTTCGGGCATTTGCATATCCATCAAAATTACATCATAGGGTATCTTATCAAGTTTTGCTAATACTTCTTTGCCATTACAGGCAACATCAGCGGTGTAGCCTAATTTTTTTAGGGTTAACAAAGCTACTTTTTGATTAACCCGGTTATCTTCGGCAAGAAGAATGGTTAAGTTAGTGTCTTTTCCCTCGTTATTAGTTTGATTTTGTGCAGAAGACGGAGAATGATTGATTTCTACTTCTACAACGGTTTCTACTATGATATTAAAATAAAAAGTTGAACCTACTGAGGGTTGATAATCTTGATTATACTGCCAATTTTCAGGAGGATCACCGCCAATTTTACCGTTACTCACTGCCCAAATTTTCCCCCCCATCAGCTTAACTAAACTTTTACTGATACTCAAGCCTAATCCTGTGCCACCAAACTGCCTACTGATGGAGTTATCCGCTTGGGTAAAGGGTTTGAATAAAAGAAAAATGCGATCTTCAGCGATACCAATACCAGTATCCTGAATACTAATAAATAATTCTTGTTGATTATGGTTGAGACGGCGCGCGCCGATGGTTAAGACAACTTCACCTTGATTAGTAAATTTGATGGCATTACCTACTAAATTAAGTAAAATTTGCCGTAAACGGGTGCAGTCTCCTCGCACCATTTCTGGCATAGATGATTCAATTTTGGTGCGAAAATCAATGTATTTTTGAAGTGCTTGTTGTTCAAATAATTTAGTGATAGAATCAATCACTTGGGGTAAATTGAAGATGTGATTTTCAACGGTGAAATTACCTGATTCGATTTTAGAAAAATCAAGAATATCATTAATAACAGTTAAAAGAGTTTCACCGCTATCTCGGATCGTTTGTACTAAGTCTTGTTGTTCTTCATTAAGGGGAGTATCTTCTAGTAGTTTAATGATACCGATAACTCCATTCATAGGAGTGCGGATTTCGTGACTCATGTTAGCTAAAAATTGGCTTTTGGCTTGAGTTGCCCTTTCTGCTTTTTCTTTGGCTTCTTTGATGGCAATTTCTGATTCTTTGCGAGTGGTGATGTCGATTAAAAAACCTTCCCAAATAATGTCACCGTTAATTTGTTTACTGGGAATGGCAGCGGCTTCAAACCAACGGTAATTATTATCGGGCATTTTGAGGCGCACTTCACCCTGAAATGGTTGTAAGGTGTTAGCCGATTTTTCCATGTTGTCTTTAACTAAGGAGATGTCATCGGGGTGGATTCCTTGCCAAAATACATCGCTAGATTTAAGCAGAGATTCGCCGGAAATACCGCAAAGTTCGTGACATTTTTCACTAACACTGATAAATTTATCTTTACCATCAGCGCCCTTCACATATTTATAAATCACACCGGGTAGATTTTGATTACGTTTGGAAGTTATTACCCCCAAAAAAGCCATTAAAATCAAAGCCGTGCCAGTCATGACGAGGGTAAAGGAGAGATTGCGCCCTAATTCTCCCTGTAAAGCAGATTGAGGGATTACCGTCACCATTAACCAATTTAATCCCCCTTCATCTTGATAGGGTGTCACTTTAACATAGGTTTGATTCGATAAACGGATTATTTCGGGAGGAATATTTTGCCATTGTCCATATTTTTGTAATAATTCTTGACTAACTTCATTAATTAGTGGTGAATCAACGGTTAAAGCTGACAATCTCTCGCCTTTTCCGTTTAAAAATAAGCTATTAACTACGTTTTCTGAGTTGGCAACCATTAACCCCGATGGCTCGATAATGAAGATATGTTGTTGAGGATGGGTTTTAATTTGGGCTAAAAATTGATTGATCTGCCCTAATTCTATATCAACGCCAAATACTCCGATTAACTGATTATTTTGATCACGGAGAGGGGCGCTGGTGGATATACTAATCATGTGGTTAGCTTCTTCATCGCCCCAAAAATAAATATTACTCCAAATACTCTCTTTAGCGTTGACGGCATCTTGATACCAAGATGTTTGTAAAATTTTGCTATCTTTGATAATTTTTTTGATTTCTAGTATATTTCCTTCGTCATCCGTATTGTGAATGACTAAATCACCCGGTTGAGATGATTTCATCAAAACAATTTCTAACTCTTTTGCCCAACGATTGACATAACCAGCGCCCGTAAAACTACCATCAGCGCCCCCCACATTAACATAAGCAAAGTCAAATTGTTTAACTTGATGATAAAAATATTGAGCTAAATTTTCTTGATCTTTTAAATCAATTAACCCCGTTTGATAGGCTTCTATATTAAGTTGATTAATGGCTTGGGCTTTATCTAAATAGGTGTCAAGATAGTGTGAAGTGCGCTGGCTAATATCCGTCATGGTGTTATCAGCGAAATATTCCACCGTCTGCATGCCATTACGATAGGAAAAATAGCCCACTAAACCAACCACTAGGGAGGCTTGAATGGTAAAAGGTATTAACCTCAGCCAACGCACAGGCAAACGCAAAAATGACAAGTTTGAAGATAAAGCAGGAAAAAACATTTAGATTTTTCAACGGGCAAAGGATAAAAGGGCAAAGTTAAGGGAGGTTTCAGGTAGCAGGTAGCAGGTTTCAGGTTTAAAACCCTTCCCTCCATAGACTTTTGTACAAGAAAAAGATCAATAAACATAAGTTTCTTGTCAATTCTTTAACCTAACACCGGGACACCCGACACCAACAATTAATTCTATTTTTGCGTAACATTCAGTTTCATAACTCATAATTCAGAATTCATAATTCATTCCTTCCCCAATCCGTTACCTAGAAAATGGGTTTTTTCGTGTGCCAGTCGGTAGCGTGTTGAAAAGCGTAACCAACTTTAAATAAAATATCTTCCCTCAATACATTACCAATTAATTGCATACCAATGGGTAAATTTTGCCCATCGAAACCGCAAGGAATACTCATGCCGGGTAATCCAGCGAGGTTAACAGGAATAGTCATTAAATCCGATAAATACATGGTAAGAGGATCATCAGTTTTTTCTCCAGCTTTAAAAGCCGTAGTGGGAGAAGTGGGAGAAATTAACACATCCACATCAGCAAAAGCCTGATCAAAATCTTGTTTAATTAAAGTTCTCACTTTTTGCGCTTTGAGGTAATAAGCATCATAATAACCTGCCGAGAGGGTATAAGTGCCTAACATGATACGTCTTTTTACTTCCTTACCGAAACCCAGCGCCCGTGTCTTGGTGTACATTTCTAGTAAATTTTCACTATCTTCCCGTAAACCATATTTAACGGCATCATAACGGGCGAGGTTGGCAGAGGCTTCGGAGGGCGCGATAATGTAATAGACTGGTAAACCGTAGCGAAAACGAGGGCAAGAAATTTGTTTAACCACAGCGCCCATCCCCTCTAATACTTTAACCCCGTCATGGACAGATTGGGCTACTTCGGCATCTAAACCTTCTCCAAAAGTTTCCGTAATAATACCCACTTTGACACCCTGTAAATCGGTGCTAAAAAATTGCGTATAATCAGGGATTTCCACTTTTAAACTGGTGGAATCTTTCGAGTCATACCCAGCAATGGCGCTAAGGAGGAGGGCGCTGTCTTCTACCGTTTGGGCAAAAGGACCAATTTGATCCAAAGAAGAAGCATAAGCCACTAACCCGAAGCGAGAAACTAAACCATAGGTCGGTTTTAAGCCCACCACGCCACATAAAGACGCTGGTTGACGGATCGAGCCTCCCGTATCTGAACCGAGGGAAACGACGCATTCTCCCCCTGCTACGGCGGCGGCTGAACCACCAGAAGAGCCTCCCGGCACTCTGGTTAAATCCCAAGGGTTAGCGGTAACTTGATAGGCAGAATTTTCCGTTGAGCTTCCCATGGCAAATTCATCAAGGTTAGTTTTACCGAGAATAATCGCCCCTTGTTGGTGTAGTTTTTCTGTCACGGTGGATTCATAACTAGGTTTAAAATTTTCTAGTATTCTTGAACCACAAGTGGTGGGAATACCTTTGGTGGACATATTATCTTTAATGGCCATGGGGATACCTTCAAGGATGCCAATTTCTTCGCCCCTACTGATTTTCTCGTCCACTCGGCGCGCACCGTCTCGGGCTAAATCGGCAGTGATATGCAAAAAACTTTTTAATTGTGGCTCTCGTTGTTCAATAATAGTTAAATATTCTTCGGTGATTTCTCGGGCGCTACGTTCTTTATTTTTTAGTTGTTGATGTAAATTAGAAATAGAAGGCATAAATATATTTTGCTTTTTTAATTGTCAAACTTCAATTATAAAACCCTACCGTCTTTTCCTGACTTATTACTTATGGAAGAATAAATCAAGGGCTTACAGCAGTTTTCATTTCCTTAAACTACACTTTAGATTGTCACAAAGACTCTCTTTGCGTCTTCGCGCCTTTGCGAGAAACAAAAAACGTGATTTATTCGTCCGAAATGTGTTGTAATATCAAGTTCGGATAATTAGTTATTAAAAGATTGTATCTTCGCAATTTCCTCACCGTGTAATGAATTACACGGCTAATGATTTTACGTTCAATAAATTGAACTAAGATTATTTTTAATTGATTTATGAGTAATCAAACGAACTTGAAATAAAATCCTCTAAGTTAATTAATCATTATCCATTGTCCATTATTCATTGCCCTTTTAAGATAGAATAGTCAATGCAAAATAGCTTTATCATAACCATGACCGAAAAATTAACCCCTCAAAATCCTACCGATAAGACTCCTCCAGAAGGGGAAAATGTGATTAAGGAAGTTGTCCAAACCATTATTCTTGCTTTGTTTCTTTCTTTTGGCATTCGCACTTTTGTAGCGGAAGCGCGCTATATTCCTTCTTCTTCTATGGAGCCAACTTTACAAATTAATGATAAGTTAATTATCGAAAAAATGACTTATCGTTTTCGCACTCCAAAAAGGGAAGAAATTATTGTTTTCAATGCCACAGAAGCATTACAAAAAGAGGGTTTTAATTCGGCTTTTATTAAGCGCGTGATTGGCATTCCGGGAGATGAAGTGATGGTTAAAGATCGAGTTGTGACAGTTAACGGAAAAGTAGTTGAAGAGGATTATATCAAAGAAGCGCCCTCCTACAATTTCGGTCCGGTGGTAGTGCCTCCTGATAATTATTTAGTATTGGGGGATAATCGCAATAATAGCTATGATTCCCATATGTGGGGTTATGTGCCGAAAGATAAAATAGTGGGGAGGGCGCTGGTGCGTTTTTGGCCTCCTAATCGTCTCGGCGTTATTGATTCTGCTGAGTGATAGGAAGAAGGAAAAAGTAAGAAATTTTAATACTTAATTATCAACTGACGTTACGCACTGATTCAAATGTTAAGTTAAGGGAGGTTTCAGGTAGCAGGTTTCAGGTTTAAAACCCTTCCCTCCATAGACTCTTGTACAAGAAAAAGATCAATAAAGATAAGTTTCTTGTCAATTCTCTAACCTAACACCGCGACACCAACAATTAATTCTATTTTTTGCGTAACATCAGTTATCAATTATTTTTCGTCAACTACTAAATAGTCTGCCACTTGTTGGGCAAGGTGTTTTAAATCGGTGAGATTCTCTTGATAGGGAAAATATCCTAATACAGGGGTTTGGGTGAGAGATTCGATTAGTTTTTGGGGTGTCCAATTTTCTATGTCTGTTTGGCTACAGGGGGTAACACAGTTAAAAATAATCCCTTTGAGTTTGATTTTGTGATGGCGCGCGAGGGCAACATTGGCTACGGTATGAGCAACAGCACCCAATTTTACAGGTACTATTAAAATTGTTTCTAAGCCCCAACTACTGGCAATATCAGCAACGGTTAATTCATGGGTAACGGGTGAGCCTAAACCGCCTAGGGTTTCTAATAAGACTATATCTTTTGTTTGGGCTAGTTGTTGATAATTTCGCCAAATGAGATCAATATCAATGGTTTTTCCTTCCAAATCGGCGGCGATGGGAGGGGCGAGAGGGGCGCTGAAACGTTGAGGAATGACTACATCATCAAAAAATTGTCGGTAAAATTCAGCATCTCCTATTTCGCCTGTTTGTAGTAGTTTCATCAATCCTGTGGACATTTGCGGAAAGTAGTAATGATAATAAGCTCGTAATGCAGTAGTAATAATAGTTTTACCTGCGTCTGTATCTGTTGCTGTAATTAATAAAGTAGTCATAAATGAGTTATGAATTATGAATTATGAATTATGAGTTGTAATTCCTTCCCGCCTGCTGTTGGGTTTCGTTAGCTCAACCCAACCTACGTTGAATTTCTCCCCAGCGCCCTCCAAACATCCAGAAAAGTTAAGAGGTGATTAAAATTAGTTGAAGCAAAAGTCTAAATATATTGTAAAGTGGAATACGGAAGTAAAACATAATCTAGTCTAAATCGACTAGGATAAGTATTAATATTATTAAATCTTACGAGGTTAAAGAATTTGCCGTGAGTAGTTCTCCCACTTTAACACTCAGCCCTATGTTACAGCATCAAGTCACCGACAATAATCGTCTTAGATTATTTTCTGGTTCGGCTAACATAGGACTTGCTACGGAAGTAGCGCGCTATCTAGGCATGGATTTAGGCCCCATGATTCGCAAAAGATTCGCTGACGGTGAATTATATGTGCAAATCCAAGAGTCCATTCGAGGGTGTGATGTTTATTTGATTCAACCCTGCTGTAATCCTGTTAATGATAATTTGATGGAATTGCTGATTATGATCGATGCTTGTCGGCGCGCTTCGGCACGGCAAATTACCGCAGTGTTACCCTACTATGCCTATGCTAGGGCGGATCGCAAAACCGCTGGGAGGGAGTCCATTTCTGCTAAATTGGTGGCTAATATCATCACCGAAGCCGGTGCTAATCGGGTTTTAGCCATGGATTTACATTCCGCCCAAATTCAAGGTTATTTTGATATACCTTTAGACCATGTTTATGGTTCTCCGGTAATTCTTGATTACTTAAATCAAAAGAATTTGGATGATTTTGTGGTGGTTTCTCCTGATGTGGGAGGGGTAGCGCGCGCCCGAGCTTTTGCTAAAAAACTTGATGATGCGCCCCTCGCCATTATTGATAAACGTCGTCAGGCTCATAATGTGGCTGAAGTGATGAATGTCATCGGTGATGTGAAGGGCAAAAATGCCATTTTAGTTGATGATATGATCGACACTGCCGGAACTTTGTTGGAGGGCGCTAGGTTACTGAAGAAGGAGGGCGCTAAGAAAATATATGCTTGTGCTACCCATGCGGTTTTTTCAGGTCCAGCTATTTCTCGTCTTTCTAGTGATGTATTTGAAGAAGTTATCGTCACCAATACTATTCCTGTACCTCTTGATCATTATTTCCCTCAGTTAAAAGTCCTCTCCGTGGCTAATTTACTAGGTGAGACTATTTGGCGTATCCATGAGGATAGTTCGGTAAGTATCATGTTCCGGTAATATGACGGTGACGGGCGCTCGGTGACGGGCGCTTTTTTAATTCTTTAGTATTTATCTTGAAATGTGAGTGAAAGACCCCCGTTGAATTTCTCAACAAAAAAAATACCCACTGAAATCAACGGGGGATGTAAACGAACCAACAAAAAAATCG
>JACYMF010000054.1 GCA_015272165.1 Cyanobacterium sp. T60_A2020_053 | reverse complement strand
TTGATGAAAAACAAATATTTAGCTAAAGTCTTTAATTTATAAGCATTTCACCTGATACCTGACACCCGAAGCCTGACACCTCCCCTCACCAAAAAATTTTTTCAGCAACCCCTATTTAAACAAAAAAATGTCTAAAAAATTCCAGCGCCCGTCACCGTTTAGCAAAATCGATATTTTAATTGCTCTCAGCGCCCTTGCCCTAGTTGGTTCATTAATACTACCAAGGTTTACCAACCCTCAAAATCAGGTGCAGAGAGTGCCATATAGTTTGTTTTTGCAACAAGTGGAAGATGGGGAAGTTAAAGCAGTGCGCTTGGGAGAAAAAGAAATATTATATCAACTTAAAAGCGAGGAGGATAATCCCCCTCAAGTATTAGCGACTACACCGATTTTAGACCTCGAATTACCCAAAAAATTACAAGCCAAAGGTATCGAATTTGGTGCCCCCCCTCCGGCACAACAAAACCCCCTTGTCAACGCCTTATTTGCGTGGGTGATACCGCCCTTAATTTTTGTTTTGGTGTTTCAACTATTTATGAATCGCAATGGTGGCGGTTTCGGCAAAAGTCGCGCCAAAACTTACATTGAAGGCAACAGCACTAAAGTTACTTTTGATGACGTAGCAGGGGTAGAAGAAGCTAAAACCGAATTGGTGGAGGTGGTGGAATTTCTCAAAAATCCTGACAGATTCGCTAAAATTGGCGCCAAAATCCCCAAAGGTGTTTTATTAGTTGGACCTCCCGGCACAGGTAAAACCCTCTTGGCGCGCGCCGTGGCGGGGGAAGCTGGGGTAAGTTTTTTCAGTATTTCCGCCTCAGAATTTGTGGAGATGTATGTAGGCACTGGGGCGGCGCGAGTGCGTGATTTATTCACCCAAGCCAAGAAAAAAGCGCCCTCCATCATTTTTATTGACGAGTTAGACGCCATCGGTAAATCTCGTCAGACGGGCGCTAATACTAGCGGTAGTAACGATGAAAGAGAACAAACTTTAAACCAGTTATTAACGGAAATGGACGGTTTTGGGGCTGGAAATACCACTATTATGATTTTAGCCGCCACCAACCGCCCTGAGGCGTTAGACAGAGCTTTATTGCGTCCGGGGCGTTTTGACCGTCAAATTTTGGTAGATCGTCCTGATTTTGCTGGAAGGTTGCAAATTTTGGAAATTTATGGTAATAAAGTACAACTTGATTCCCAAGTAAATTTGAAGGAAATCGCTACGCGCACTCCGGGTTTTGCGGGCGCTGATTTGGCTAATTTGGTCAATGAATCGGCGTTGTTAGCCGCGCGCCGTCAACGGGAAACGGTGCAACAGCAAGATTTTTATGAGGCAATGGAAAGGTTAATGGCTGGTTTGGAGAAAAAAAGTCGAGTTTTGAACACCAAAGAGCGTGAAATCGTTGCCTATCATGAAGTTGGTCATGCCATCGTGGGCGCTGTATTGCCGGGAGGAGGTCAAGTTACGAAAATTTCTATCATTCCTAGGGGTATAGGGGCGCTGGGTTATACTCTCAAAATGCCCACGGAAGACCGATTTTTGTTGGATGAGCAGGAATGGCGCACCCAAATTACTATGTTATTGGGGGGGAGGTGCGCTGAGGAGTTGATTTTTGGCACTGTCACCAATGGTGCTTCTGATGATTTACGGCGCGCTACGGATTTAGCTGAGAAAATGGTGACAACCTACGGTATGAGTAAAAATTTAGGTCCTCTTGCCTATAATCAAGGTAATGGTAACGGTTTTTTGAGTAATTCTCCCAATCAAAGGCGTTTTATCAGTGAAGAAACGGCGAAAGCTATTGATGGAGAAATCTCAGCTATTATCTCTGATTGTTGGCGGAGGGCGCTGGATATTCTTACAGTTAATCAAAATTTATTGAAGGAAATTGCCGAGCAGATTTTACAAACTGAGGTTATCGAAGGGGAAGAATTAGCCCAACTTTTAAGCAAAGCCATGGATAATGGACAATTGATAATGGACAATGAGAGGAATAAAGAATGTAGAATGTAGAAGTAATTGTTTTCTAAATTCTAACTTTTCTCCCTCTGCTTCCCTTTCCCCCTCTGCTTCCCTTTCTCCCTCTGCTTCCCTTTCTCCCCATCTCCCTTTGCCCTTTGCCCTTTGTCTGGAACTAATAAAATTAACTTGCGTCAAAAAAATCAAGAAAATTGATTAGTGATAAATAACATTATGTTAAAATCCTCCTCTCGCCACTGTTGGTACTCAAAACTCGCTGTAACCTTATGTTTGGGAGTAACCAGCGCCCCTCTCCTTCCCCTTAGCGCCCAAATGATTCGACCATCTCTATATCGTGGAGACAATCCAGTCTATAGGAATGACAATCGTAACCAAAGTCCAGCCTACGGCAATAATAACTCAAGAAGTTGGGAACAACAGCGCAATAATGATCGTTTTAATCCCATTAACGCTCAATCTTCTGACTCTTTATCTTCCGGTACAACCATTTTCGCTATTTATCAAGATGCGGAAAAAATTTACGTTACCAAAGATGAAACATTACCTCTTACTCTCACAGTTAACCGTGACATCAGAAATAACCAAAATCGAGTAATTATCCCCGCCGGTAGCCAAATTAAAGGGGAAATCAGACCGGACCGAGGCAACCGCATTGGTTCTCGTTTTTTCGCCCAAACGGTAGTATTTCCTAATGGTGTCGAAAGATCAATAAATGCGGAATCTAACATCGTCAGTCGTACAGAAGTTGTTGAAAGAGGCAAAGACACTGATAATGTGTGGAAGGGCGCTGTAGCTGGTGCGGCGGCTGCTACCTTAATTTCTGGGGTGACGGGTAATCGAGTCATTGCTACTGAAAAAATCCTTGGGGGCGCTGGGTTAGGGGCGCTGGCTGGTTATCTTCTTAGTGGGCAACGCACGGCAGAAGTTATTTCTTTTGATGCTAAAAGAGATTTAGACTTAGTTTTGCGCTCTAATTTTAATCTTTAATATTTCCCTAGGGTAGGCGAAGGAAATTATGAATTATGAAATAATAATTCCCTTTGCCCCTTGCCCTTTGCCCTTTTAAAACCTTTGCCCTTTTCCTTTCACTTAATTATGTTAATAACAGGCTTTGAATTTGATAAAGTAATATTAAGTTTTCGGTCATAATCTTAATATCATTTTTTCATGAGTAATCGCTTTTCTCGTCGCAGTCTATTAAAATTTTTTGCCCTCAGTAGTATTTTAGGTTTTCTAGGCTATTCTCGATTTTCTAAACCACAACCCACCATCCACAAGGGAGATACCCTCGATTTACCCCGTTATCTCACTAAACGGAAAAAAGTAGTTGTCATTGGTGGTGGATTAGCCGGTTTAGCTTCTGCTTATGAATTGAGTCAACGGGGATTTGAGGTGACATTAATGGAAAAAGCCCCCCAGTTAGGCGGTAAAATTGCCAGTTGGGATATTCAAGTGGGGGAAGATAATTTTAAAATGGAACATGGTTTCCATGGTTTTTTTCCCCAATACTACAACCTCAAAAGTATTGTTAAAGAAATCAATATCACTGATAATTTCAAATCTCTTGATTTTTATTCGGTAGTGTTCAAAAATAATGAATATCAACCAGAAAATTTCCGCCCTAGTCATTCTGCTTTCCCTTGGAATATCGTTGATTTAGCTATATCTAGTAATAATTCTCTCCATTGGGGTATTAACCTTGCTAATCCTGAACATTGGCGCGTTTTTAGGACTATTGCTGGGTTTAAAATTCCTAACACTTACTATGAATTAGATAATATTTCTGTGGAAGATTGGGCTGCCAAAGGTATTCCTAAAGGTTTATTTGACCTCTATTTTTTGCCTTTTGCTAAGTCTTCTCTTAATGCACCTGACTTATTAAGTACAGGTGAACTAATGCAGTTTTTCCATTTTTATTTTTTTGGTAATCCTGAAGGATTGGCTTTTAATGGTACGGTGGATGATATGGGGACAAGTTTAGTTGATCCTATCGCTAGAAAAATTGAGGCAAATGGCGGTAAAATTATCACTGAGGCAAATATTAGTAAGGTGAAGGGCGCTGGGGATAAAATTACTTCCATTGAATACTATCAAGGGGAAGGGGAAGCAAATGTGCCTTTTTGGGTGAAGGCTAATAATTTATTAACTGATGAGCAATACCATTACTATGGTGCAGGAGATCAATTATATGCAGTTAGTAAAGATTATCAAACGGCGATGTCGTTAAGTTGTACCCATCAAGGATGCACGGTTAATAAACAAGCTGACGGGAAATTTTTATGCCCTTGTCATGCTGCTTTATATGATAATCAAGGGGAAGTTTTACAAGGTCCAGCGCCACGTCACCTCAAAACTTATCGGGTTATGGGTAAAAAAGATGAGCAAGTGCAGTTAATCGCTAATAAGAACACTGATGTTAAACCTCAAGTCATTGAAGCTGATTATTTTGTTATTGCTACTGATGTGCCGGGGGTTAAACATTTATTTAATTTACTAGAAATGGATGAGGGTAATTGCCTTAATACTGAAACTCAAGTGCAAAAATTACCTTTAGCTGATCCTTTTGCAGTAGCGCGCTTCTGGCTAGATAAGGATTTTGAGTGGGTGCATAGTAATTTTGCTTCTTTGTCGGGATATTCTTTGACGGATAGTATCTGTTTATATCATCGTATTCAAAATGAATATATTGCTTGGGCGCAGAAAACAGGGGGAAGTGTGGTAGAGTTGCATTCTTATTGTTACAAGGAAAAAGATTTTCCAACTCAGGAGTTAATTCTCAGCACTTTTGAGCAAGAATTAAGGGAAATTGTGCCGGCATTAGCTGATGCTAAAATTCTTCATAAGCAATTAGTTAATCAAAAGAATTTTTCTGGTTATCCACCGAATAGTTATCAAAATCGTCCGGCTACGGAAACGGAAATTAAAAATTTGATGTTTGCCGGTGATTGGGTGAAAATGCCTTTTCCTTCCGGATTGATGGAGAGGGCGATTAGTAGCGGTTTACTTTCTGCTAATACTATCCTACATCAGGAGGGTTTACAAAGACGTGATTTACTTTCGGTTAATCCTTCTGGTTTATTGACGATTTGACGGGCGCTTTTCTCTAATTCCATTGGTAAGGGTTGAATAATATTCAACCCCTACGAGTCAATAACGCTTAGAGTAATAATATTTTCAAACCTAAACCGATTAAGATTACACCGCCGATAATTTCCGCTTGTTGTTCAAATAAATGACCAAATCTAGCGCCCACCACCACTCCCAAAAAGGACACAATAAAAGTAACAATACCAATCACAATTAATAAATTAATAATGCCTGTTTCCAAGAGAGAAAAAGTCAAACCCACTCCCAAAGCATCAATACTGGTGGCAATGGCTAAACCCGTTAATACAGAAAGATTACGAGGGTCTCCTTTTATTTCATCTGCTTCATTTTCCATGCCTTCATAAATCATTTTTGCTCCAATAATACCTAATAGGAAAAAGGCGATCCAATGATCAAAATTACTCATAAAATCTCTAAAAGTTAACCCCAATAACCAACCGATCATCGGCATTAACATTTGAAAAGCACCAAAAAATACAGCGATTAAAAGTGCATCTTGCCACTGAATTTTTTTGAGCTTTAAGCCACCACAAATGGATACGGCAAAACAATCCATAGCTAAACCAATAGCTGTTAGAAAAACAGTTAGAATATTCACTAATGTTTAATTACTCATAATATTTATATATTAATTATAGTAGCTTTTAGGGATTTTTAAAAGTAAAAAATAATCTGTTAAAATAGTGAATAATTATTGTTTGATTATGATAAAAAAATGAAATTAATTGAAATTGTGAAAATGGCTACCACCACCCTGATGGCAAATAAAATGCGCAGTAGCTTAACCATGTTAGGTATTGTCATTGGTAATGCTTCTGTTATCGGTATGATTGGCGTGGGGCAAGGGGCGCAGAAATTGGCTGCGGATGAGTTTCAGTCGTTGGGCGCTGATGTGTTATTTGTGGTGCCGGGTAGTAGAGAATCACGGCGAACTAATTTTGATGTGCCGAATACTTTAGTTTTAGCGGATGCGGAAGCCATAGCGAATCAAGTGCCAACGGTGAAAGAGGTAGCACCGCAAATTAGTAACCGTTTTTTAGTGACAGCTGGAAGTTATAACAATAATGTCACTGTGTTTGGAGTTACTCCTGAATTTCTCCCTGTCAGAAGTTTTGCGGTGGAGGAAGGGCGCTTTTTCGATCAATCTGCCCTAAATCGTAATTTGCGTGTGGCGGTGATTGGACCTGATATTGCTGAACAATTTTTTCCGGGGGAAAATCCTCTTAGTAAAAGCATTAGGATTAAAAATGCTAATTTTGAGGTAATTGGCATTATGGAGGCAAAGGGTTCGTTTCTAGGCACAAATCAGGACGAATCTATCTATGTCCCTTTGACGACTATGGCTAGTCAATTAGTGGGAAGAACTTCTCAATATGGTATTGCGTTAAGTTTTATTAATGTAGCGGCGAAGGATACTGGTAGTATTGAGGCGGCGCGATTTCAAATTGAAAATTTATTGCGTTTGAGACACAAAATTACTAGGGAAGATGATTTTCGGGTGGAGACTCAAAAGGATTTACTGAGTATTGTTGGCACGGTGACGGGGGGGTTAACGGTGATGTTGGGCGCTATTGCTGGTATCTCTTTGATTGTGGGCGGTATCGGGGTAATGAATATTATGTTAGTATCGGTGACGGAAAGAACTCAAGAAATTGGTTTGCGTAAGGCGGTGGGCGCTACAGAAACTAATATCCTTTTACAATTTCTCATCGAAGCGACTATTATTTCTGCGGTGGGGGGCGCTATTGGTACAATGATTGGTATTAGTGGTGTTATTATTGTCGGTTTATTGTCACCTCTTCCAGCGCTCGTCTCTCCAGTTGCTGTGGTGTTAGCGGTGAGTGTTTCTGGGGGAATTGGTTTATTTTTCGGGGTGATTCCTGCTCGCCAAGCCGCCAGATTAGACCCTATTGTGGCATTGCGTAGTGCTTAACTCTCTTTTAGTAGAATTTACGCACCAATAACTATATTGTCTCCCCATGGGCGTTGTCGAAGAATCCCAAAATTATTATTTAGGGAGAGAGATTCAGGGAGACAGGAGAATTTTTGACTATTAATTGATTTATTAGTAGCTAAAAACCTCTGAATTTTTGACTATTAGATAGTTTGACAAACAAACAATTTTGAGAATGAAAAACCTCTCCTAAAAAAAGGGGAAGTCCGTTAAAAATTCTCACAAATCATAACGGATTGCTATAGATAATTTACATTCTTTCTTGGGTTTGAAAATAAATTAAGGGAAATTTTCTGATAAAATTGGAAGAATTGTTTAACAGTCGTTGGTAATTAATGATTTTCCCCGATTTTGCTGAGTTTTCTTCCCTAACAGATCAAGGAAATTTTATCCCTGTATATCAAGAATTTGTCGCCGATTTAGAAACTCCTGTATCAGCATGGTATAAGGTGTGCGCCGATCAACCCCATAGTTTTTTATTAGAGTCAGTGGAAGGGGGAGAAAGGCTAGGGCGCTATAGTTTTTTGGGTTGCGATCCTGTTTGGGTATTGGAAGCAAGGGGGCATCAGTGCAAAAAAACTCACCGACAAGGTAAGGTGGAAGTCTTTACGGGCAATCCTTTTGATATTTTATCGAGTTGTTTAGAATCTATTAATCCGGTACATTTACCGCAACTTCCGGCTGATATTGGTGGTTTATTTGGTTATTGGGGTTATGAGTTAATTTCTTGGATTGAACCTAAGGTGACTGTTTATCCTCCGAATGAAGGTGGTTTACCCGATGGAATTTGGATGCAGGTAGATAATTTACTGATTTTCGACCAAGTTAAGCGTAAAATTTGGGCAATTGCTTATGCTGATTTACGGCAGAAACATCTCAGTTTAGAGGAAATTTATCAAAAAGCCTGTGATCAGGTGACTAAATTAGTTCTTAAATTACAGTTACCTTTGCCTATTTCGGCTAAACCTTTGGAGTTTAATGTTTCTGCTAATAAAAACGCTCCAAATTTTACTAATTATCGTAGTAATACCACTGAGGAAGAATTTTCGGCTAGTGTGGCTAAAGCACAGGAATATATTAAGGCTGGGGATATTTTTCAAGTTGTGCTTTCTCAAAAGTTACAAGCTAGTTACCATGGACATCCTTTTGAGTTATATCGTTCTTTACGGTTGATTAATCCTTCTCCTTATATGGCTTTTTATAATTTTGATGGGTGGCAGTTAATTGGTTCTTCTCCTGAGGTGATGGTGAAAGCGGAAAAGCAGGAAGATGGTACAACTAAGGCAACTTTACGCCCCATTGCTGGAACTCGTCCGAGGGGAAAAAATGCCGAAGAGGATCAATTTTTTGCCCAAGATTTGTTACAAGACCCGAAGGAAATCGCTGAACACGTTATGCTGGTTGATTTGGGGCGTAATGATTTGGGTCGTGTGTGTGTTAAGGGTTCGGTAACGGTGGATGAGTTGATGGTGATTGAGCGTTATTCCCATGTGATGCACATTGTTAGTAATGTTACTGGTGTTTTAGAAAGTCAATACACGCCGTGGGATTTATTGAAGGCGGCTTTTCCGGCTGGTACGGTGAGTGGGGCGCCCAAAATTCGGGCGATGCAAATTATTAATGAGCTTGAACCGGAGCGCCGTGGTCCTTATTCGGGGGTTTATGGTTATTATAATTTTGATGGTCAACTCAATACGGCGATTACTATTCGCACTATGATTGCCCAAAAGGTGAAGGGCGCTGATAGTTATGTTATTTCGGTGCAGGCGGGCGCTGGGGTGGTGGCTGATTCTCAGGCGCAGAAGGAGTATCAAGAAACTCTTAATAAGGCGCGTGGTTTATTGGAGGCTATCGGTGGTTTGAGTTAATGATGAATGGGGTGGAGGGCGCTTTTAAGTAAGAAGTAAGAAGTAAGAGGTAAGAAGATGGGGTGGAGGGCGCTGGTTTTTTGTTTTAAGGTAGTAATAATATATTATTTTTTCTCAAAAATTGATTGACTATCGTTTAATGTCGCCGTGTAATAAATTTCACGGCTACGGGATTTTTCGTTCAATGAATTGAACTCTTTTTTGTTATTTTTGCTATTGGTGGAAGATTTTTTGGTAATAATTAATTAGTGAAGTCACATAAGCAAGAAAAACATGGCAACAGAAATCGAAAATCAACTACATAATCTCGCCCAAAGCGCCCATCAAGCAATCAACACTTGTCAGGATTTAACCAAATTAGAGGAGTTAAGAGTCGCTTATCTGGGTAAAAAAGGGGAATTATCCATAATTTTAAGGGGGATGGGTAAACTAGCGCCCGAAGTGCGCCCGATAATTGGTGCTGTTGCTAATAATATTAAAGATAAAATTCAAGATAGCTTAACGCAACAACAAACCAGCTTACAAACCCAGCAAATTCAAGCTCAAATTGCATTAGAAACTCTTGATGTCACTATGCCGGGAGTTGGTAAACCGTTAGGCAAAGCGCACCCCCTCCAAAGCACCATTGATCGAGTTATTGATATATTTGTGGGTTTGGGTTATACTGTCGCCGAAGGTCCACAAATTGAAACGGATTACTACAATTTTGAGGCGCTTAATACCCCTCAAGATCATCCAGCTAGGGATATGCAGGATACTTTTTATTTCGATACGGGGAATTTATTGCGCACTCATACTTCTTCGGTACAAATTCGCTACATGGAAAATCATGAGCCACCCATCAGAATTATTGCACCGGGTAGGGTTTATCGCCGTGATACCGTAGATGCGACTCACTCGGCAGTATTTCATCAAATTGAGGTGTTAGCCATCGGTAAAAAAATCACTTTTACAGATTTAAAAGGCACTATCAAAGAGTTTTTAAAACAAATGTTTGGGGATGATTTACCCACCATATTCCGTGCTAGTTATTTCCCTTTTACTGAGCCTTCGGCGGAGGTTGATGTGCAATGGCAGGGTAAGTGGTTAGAGGTGATGGGTTGTGGTATGGTTGATCCTAATGTACTCAAAGCCGTTGGTTATGATCCAGAAATTTATAGCGGTTTTGCTGCCGGTTTAGGGGTGGAAAGATTTGCCATGATTCTCCATAAAATTGATGATATTCGTCGTTTATATAACGGTGACGGGCGCTTTTTGAATCAGTTTTAGTGGTACTTAAACACAATTTAAGCCCGAATAAAAACTAAAATTAAATTCGGATAATTTGTTACAAAATCGATTCTATTTTCGCATTTTACTACCGTGTAATTGATTACACGGTTAAAGGTGCAATGAACGAAAATATCTTAAGAATCTGTTAAAGTAAATTTATCTAAAATATCTTTCACAACAACTTCCCTCACGACAATTTGACCAATAATTGTTAATGGTAGTGCTAAAAATAATCCTAATATTCCTAGTAAACTGGCAAAAAATACTTCTCCAATAATTACATTAGCTGGAGCTAGTTTCAAGCGATTTTTTCTTAGCTTTGGAATTATATAGTATTCAATAATTTGATACATCAAGACATAAAAAAGAACCACCGCCCATGGTTTCCACGGTGAGATTAATAATGCAATGGCGGTGGGCGCTATAACACTGATAGTTGTACCAATATAAGGAATTAAGACTAATATTCCTGTTAAAAATCCCTGAGCAAAAACCAATGGTATTTGTAATACAAATAAAATAAAACAACTGAGAAGGAGGGCGCTGGATATTTTGATTAATGTATCTGTTAGCCACTCTTGTAAATCAATTTCACATAGTTTTAAAATTTGATTAATTCTGGGGCGATAAAACTTAGGAAATAAACGAATAAAACCATCTCGATAAGGAGAAGGATCGACTAAAATCATTAGGGTTAAAGCCAGTAACAAAAGACTGCTTAAAAGTATGCCAAAAAATCCTGAAACAAAATTAACTCCACGGCTGACAAGATCATTTAAAATAGGTCGCAGTTGCTCTAAAATTGCCTGAAGATTTGGTAAACTATCAATAATTTCAATGGATAAATTATCTCTAATTTTATTTAACTGAGTAATTAACTGATCAATTCCTTGTGGCACTAATTGGGATAATTGTCCAAATTGGGAGATGAGAGAAGGCACAATTAATACTACAAAAAAAAGCAAAATTGCCATGAGTGAAGTAGTAGAAATTAAGACTGCCTGATTTCTCTGTATGCCAAATTTTCTTAATTGTTTGACACAGATATTTAAGCTAATTGCTAAAACTAGGGCAGTTAATACTAAGAGTAAAAGTTGTTTAATTTGCCATAATACATATACAAAAACAATTACGGCGCTAAAACTAATCCATTTTGAAAAATTCATCTAAGTATAATAGAATGGCAATTTGACATATAAATTATACTGTAAAAATAAACTGATGTAGAATAGTCTTTTTAATTGAAAAGCTCTGAATTTTTTTCCTTGATAAAGATAGCACTTAAATAAACCATTTCTCCTTGTACAAAACCATCATAAATTTTACCGTCTTTAACTCCTGCAAATTCACGAAAGGCTTGACGTAAAAACCATGGTACATTATTGTTAATTGCTTCCTCTTTCCCCTCATTCACTAATTCTAGCGCCCTCACCACATTAGCAGTAATATTGCTAAATTTAATTTTTTTTAAGCCACAATTATTGAAACATTCTTCTAAACTTTCTACTTCTTGTAAAGGGCGCAAGTCTACCCAAGAAAAAACTCCTCCTATTCTTAAAACTCGCTTAACTTCTTCCATAAATTTAGCCATTGCTGGATAACAGTGAGATGATTCCACATTAATAATTAAATCAAAATAATTATCTTCAAAGGGTAAATTCTCACTATCACCCTGACGATAAGCGAGGTTCGGGCGCTGGTATAATTGATTAGCTAAAGTAATATTTTTCATAGATAAATCAACCCCAATCATTTCTTGTGGATGATAAGTTTTCGCCAGAAAATGCGCCCCTCCCCCTCTGCCACTACCAACTTCTAATACAGTTTTTTCTGCTAAAGGAAGGGCGCTACTAACATATTGATATAATTGAATAAAATAACGATTATTTTCATCTTCTTGACTTAAATTAAGAGATGATAATTCCCCTTGTAAATCAGCAAAACCATAATTCATAAATTCCCAATCAGACTTTTGATAATTCTTGGCTAATAACTCATACCACCACTGCCATAAATTCTTTTTCAGTGAGGGTGATAATTTTGTTAGTTCAAAAAAAAGATTCTCTATCATAAATAATTTAGTGAGTATTAATTCCAAAATCATTCTAAAACCAAAACCGCTTTATTCTTTATTCTTCTGCTTTGTCAAGTAATGCAAAGCTATAACTTTTGTGTCTCGCAAAGGCGCGAAGACGCAAAGGTGTTTTTCTAAATTATTAGAGATGGTTTAAAGGAATGAAAACTGCTGTATGATAGTTAAGTTTGTTTATCAAGGGAAGTAGTCTTGGAAAAGCAAAGAAAATCTATCTATTGGCAATTATTGCCTTTTGTTACTCCCGAATTAAAAACGATTACGGGCGCTTTAATTTGTACCATCGGTTTTACTGTTTTCTGGCCTATATTAGCATGGTTGGCTGGGAGAATGGCTGACTATGTGGGCAAAGGAGATTTAAATTCTATTGCTTCTTTGGCAGGGGCATCTGCAGTGATTTTTTTTGTGCGCGGTATCGTACAATACGGACAAGATACCCTCATGGCAAAAGCGGCGCTTAAAATTGCCCTTGATTTGCGCACTTTAGTTTATGGACATTTACAAACTTTAAGTTTAAGTTATTTTGAGTCCACAAAAACAGGTGATTTATCCTATCGTTTAACGGGAGACGTTGATAAAATTGGCGAGGTAATTGGTAAAATATTTCAGCAATTTTTACCTAGTATTCTACAATTAATTGTCGTGTTAGGTTATATGCTTTATCTTAATTGGCAATTAACTATTTCTACTTTAATTGTTGCTCCGTTAATGGCAGTTTTAATCGCTACTTTTGGTGCTAGGTTATTGGAATTGACAAGAAAAAGTCAAAATCGAGTTTCTAATTTATCAGCATTGATTACTGAGGTTTTTTCTGGTATCAGATTAGTTCAAGCCTTTACTGCTGAAGAGTATGAGATAAATCGTTTTATTATTGAAGCTGAAAGCAGTCGAAAAAGTAAATTATCAGCTGAAAAAATTAAGGCTTTACAGTTTGTAGTGGTGGGTTTTTTAGAAGCCATGAGCGTAATTTTTCTCTTCTTTTTAGGAGGGTGGCAAATTTCCCAAAATAATATGACAGGTAGCGATTTTGTCAGTTATATTGCTGGGGTAGCTTTATTAATTGATCCTATTGCTATTACTACTGGTAATTATAATGAATTTAAGCAAGGAGAAGCATCGGTAGAGCGTATTTTTGAGTTATTAAATTTACGCCCTTTAGTGATAGAAAAAGATAATAGTATCGAGTTAAAAAATGTTAAGGGTGAGATTATTTTTGATAATGTTAGCTTTGCTTATCAAGATAATACGCCCGTTTTAAATAAGATTAATTGGACGGTAAAATCTGGGCAAACTATCGCTTTGGTTGGGGCTTCGGGCGCTGGTAAATCTAGTCTTGTCAATCTTTTACCTCGCTTTTATGACACTACAGAAGGAGAGATTTTTATTGACCAGACAAATATCAAAGATGTTACCATTAAAAGCCTAAGAAATAGTATCGGAATTGTACCCCAAGATACTAATTTATTTTCTGGTACGATTGCTGATAATATCGCTTTTGGACAAACAAATTTTGATATTAATTTAGTAGAAGAAGCGGCAAAAATTGCCAATGCCCATCAATTTATTAAAGAATTATCCCAAGGTTATTATACCTATGTGGGAGAAAGGGGAGTTAGTCTTTCTGGTGGGCAAAGACAGCGTATCGCCATAGCGCGCGCCATGTTTTTGAATCCTCCTATTTTAATTTTAGATGAGGCAACTTCCGCACTTGATTCTGAATCGGAAGCGCTGGTGCAGGAGGCTTTAGATAGAATTATGAAACAGCGCACGGTTTTTGTTATCGCCCATCGTTTGGCTACGGTGAGGCGCGCTGATGTTATTCTCGTTTTAGAAAAAGGTCAGATTATTGAATCGGGTAATCATGAAGAATTGTTACAACGGGAAGGGCGCTATGCTCGTTTTCATGCTCAACAATTTTATGATTAAGGTTGTGGGCGCTGAAAAAGTATTTTGGTGAGGAGAGGTATCAGGTATCAGGCTTCAGGTGAAATGCTTATAAATTAAAGAGTTAAGCCTTTAAACCTTTGCCCTTTGCCCTTTTAACTTTTCCTTTTAAAAGCCTTTGCGAGAGATAAAAAAATAAATCAATGACGAAAAATATTTTAATTATTGATACGGAAGGGCAAGAAATTATCAGGGAAATAGCAATAATTGATGCTCAAGGAAAAACAATATATCATGCTTTTCTCGAAGGGCATTATAATAATGAAAATGTTAGAATTAATTTAGCTTCTTTAGTGGAAATTGTTACTAATCTTGAGAAAATTTTACCCCATACTCAAATTATCTGCCATCATGCCCAACATGATCAAAGAATTTTAAAAAATAGTTTCCGACAGGCAAAAAAAGCATTTCCTCCCGTTAAGTTTATCTGTACTTTTCAGCTGACTAAGGAAAAATATCCCGATTTTTCTAACTATTCTCTCGGTTATTTATCCAAACAATTAAGACTGAAGTTGGGAGGGCGCTTTTTCCAAGAAAGTCAAGCCCATAGCGCCCTCTACGATGCTCGATTTACTAACTTATTATATAATCATTTATCGGCTATGAATACCAAGAATTTATCACAATATCCTAATCCTTTTTCTAGCAATAGGGTAGATAATCCTTTTCAAAATCATCTCGATTATAATTTACTTTACCAAAGTCAATATCAAGGTTTAACGGCTATTTTAGAGCAAATAAAAAATGATGAAAATAGTCAAAGTAAAGGGGCAGTAATTTTAGGGGTGGCGGGCGCTGGAAAAACTCATTTAATCATGAGAATCGCTCAAAATTTACTAAAAAGAAACCGATTATTATTTATTCGTCAACCTAATAACTCAGATGCAGTTTTTTATCACATTTACAGTCGTGTCTTGGAGTCTTTTAGTGAAAAAGTACCCGACACAAATCGCAGTCAATTAGAATTTTTGATTGCCCATAGCTTTATTGTTATTTTAACCGAAATTAATCAAAATATTAACGATGACAAAATTACTAAAATTATCGAGAAGCTACAAGATAATAGCTTAAGCTTATATAGTTTACTAGGCACAGAAAATACTCAGCAATATCAAAAAAACTGGACGATTATCGAGAAAAGAATACTAAATTGGTGGAATACTAAATACTCTCAAGGCGGTTATTCTAGCGAGATTTTGTTGGGAATGATTAAATTTTGTCGTTATAATCGTCAAGATTTAAAAGACTTAACTAGAAATTGGTTAGCAGGAAAAGAATTAGAAGATGAGGAAGCAGGAAAAATTGGTTTAAAAAATTGGACAGATGATTTAAGTCGAGAAGAATTTGCTCTTTCTGCGTTGTCAGTTTTCGGTAAATTATCTTTATTAGATGAGCCTTTAATTATTGTTTTTGATCAATTAGAAGGGTTGGGATATACTCAGAATAAAACTACTTTAGAAAGTTTTGGTTTAGCTGTCAAAGAAGTTTTAACTCATGTGCCAAATAGCTTAGTTATTCTCAATTTATTTCCTGAGACTTGGCAACAATTTCAGAATGTTTTTGATAATTCTGTTATTGAGCGTTTATCGCAACATTGTTTCAGTTTAAATCATCCTAATCAGGATACTTTAAAAGATATTTTAGCTTTAAAATTTAGAGATGTAGGTTTAGAGTTAGAGAAAGTTTTTACGCCTCAAGATATTAAACATATTTTAAGCCAAAATTCCATAAGAAGTGTTTTAAATTTGGCTTCTGATTATTTTCGTTATTATGCTGATAATATTCCTTTACCAAAAGATAATAAACAAGTTAATTCCTCTTCTGAAAGTAGCTTAACAAGTAGAATTGACGTTTTAGAAAATACGTTATTTCAAATTCGTGATTTGATTAAAAAAGCTGAGTTACCGATAATATTACCTGATCCTGACCCTATTATTGATCCAAAACCAGATGAAAAATTGAAGAAATATATAGAAGAAAAAACAGCATTCTTCACAGAGAAATACTATCAAGCTAACATTATTACTGATAGTGATGACATCGGTAAAATAATTAACTTAGTGGATATTTTAGCTAAAATTGAGCCAAATATTGACAGAAATCAATTAAGATTGAATAGCAAAAAAATACCTGAACATATAGCAATAAATAATCAGAAAAACTCATTGGTAATCGGTTTCTTACACATGGGGGGCGCTGGTTTTACAAGACGTTTAAGTAATTTTAATGAATTAGTTGCTACTAATAAACAAATGACTTTTAAATTATTTAGAGATGCTCAAGAAAATATAATCACGGCTAAAGTAGGTAAATTAGAAATAGAAAAACTCAATAATACTAATAACGGTAAATTTATTTTAATGGAACAAAATGAGCGTGTTAATTTAGAATTAATCTATCAATTAATTATTGATATTCAGCAAAAAGATGTTGATTTTGATATGGGGAGGGCGCTAAACTTTTGCCGAGATAACTTTTCTGAAGATCACCTTATTAAACCACTTTTAACTACCTTTTTGCCATAATTCAGTTATCAAAAGATTATCTAGGGGTTGCTGAAAAAGTATTTTGGTGAGGGGAGGTGTCAGGCTTCGGGTGTCAGGTTTCAGGTGAAATGCTTATAAATTTAAGACTTTAGCCAAATAGTTATTTTTCATAAATTGCTCATTTGTATCAATTATTTTTGATTGGCATGGAAAAATACAGTATTTTTAGAGAAAAAAGTCAATTTATGACACTTTTTGTTATGTAAAATAGACTTTAAACCTTTATTTAACAAGGGTTTTGATTTATTCAGCAGACCCTAATTATCCATTATCCATTGTCCATTATCCATTATCAATTTGCCTTCATGGCATGATTTTTGCCATCATAACAAAAAGCTACCTATGAGACTTGAACTCACGACCTACCGATTACGAATCGGTTGCTCTACCAACTGAGCTAAGGTAGCAAAATTTTTCACAAAACCAATTATAACTTATTTTAGGGAAAAGTCCACTGTTTTGCGTGGCATCATGGCACAAAACAGGATAAGATTTTTATTACAATTTGTGAAGAAAAATGACCTTAATTGCCTCAATATTTTTTATTTTATTATTATTTCAAGTACCCAGCTCCCTCCTCCTCTTCAGTAGATTATTACGAGGGGCAAAAAGATTTCCGCCGTTACAGCCACGTTTAGCCAGCGCCACCATGTTAGCCCAAGTATCGGTAATTGTACCAACTTTAAACGAAGTTGAGCGCATGGATGGGATGTTAACAGGTTTATCTCGTCAAACCTATGAAGTGCGAGAAATTATTATAGTTGATAGTAATTCTCAAGATGGCACCAGAGAAAAAGTAACAGAAATGACAAAAAAAGACCCTCGTTTTAAGTTAATATCTGATCCTACTTTACCGAAGGATTGGGTAGGGCGCCCTTGGGCATTACATAACGGATTTTTGGCAACATCTGAGCAAAGTAAGTGGGTTTTGGGTGTGGATGCTGATACCCAACCCCAAGCTGGTTTAATCGCCAGTTTACTGCACTTTGCGGCAACTAACGACTATGATTTACTTTCTCTTTCCCCTCAATTTATCCTCAAATCAGGGGGCGAATGGTGGTTACAACCGGCATTATTAATGACTTTGTTATATCGTTTTGAGTCGTCGGGAGTCAATGCACCTAGCCCAGAAACAGTCATGGCTAATGGACAATGTTTTTTGATTAAAAGGGAAGTTTTAGCGGAATTAGGCGGTTATGAGGTGGCAAAGGCTTCTTTTTGTGATGATGTCACCCTCGCTAGGGAAGTGGCAAAAAGAGGTTATAAGGTAGGATTTGCTGACGGCGCGCGCCTCCTCAAGGTGAGAATGTATGAAGGTTTTGCCGACACTTGGCACGGTTGGGGGCGCTCTTTAGACCTTAAAGATGCTTCCTCTCCTAGTCAATTATGGTCAGAATTAGGCTTTCTAGCTCTTGTACAGGGTTTTCCGTTACTTTTTACCATTTTTGGACTATTCACTTTTAATACCTTTAATTTCCTCACTTTTAAGGTACTTTTTGCCCTCAATATTATTTTATTGATAGGGCGATGGGCGCTGGTATTTGCTATATCTTCCAGTTATGAGAAAAATGGTGGAGGGCGCTGGTTATTGTGGTTATCACCCACCGCCGATATATTAGCAGTAGCGCGCATCTTTCTTTCTGCTTTCTCTAAACCCAAACAGTGGCGCGGTAGAATGTATGGATAATTAACAATTAACAATGGATAATTGATAATGGATAATTGATAATGGACAATTCATAACTCATAATTCATAATTCATAATTTTCCCCTTCTCCCGTGCCTGTAAAACTATCATAAATCAACTAAAATGACATTTTCCTCAGTGGTTAGGGCGATGGCTCAAACTCCCCTCAGCCGTGAATTAAGCCAAAAATTAAACCCTTCAGCGCCCCTCAAACTACAAGGCGCCCCTCGCCTCGTCAAAGGATTAGTCACCAGCGCCCTCACCCCTAACCATAATCTCTTAATCGTCTGTGCTACCCTTGAAGAAGCCCTGCGTTGGATGGCAAATATAGAGACAATGGGGCATAAACGAGTTTTTTTCTATCCAACCACCTCAGCAAGTCCTTATGAAGCTCTCAGTCCAGAATCAGAGATGATTTGGGGACAGATGCAGACTCTCACTAATTTACTAAATACTCCTCAAGATTCTTCGGCGGTGGTGGTGACAACGGAAAAAGCATTGCAACCGCATCTTCCCCCCGTGGAGATATTTCGGCAATATTGCCTTGATTTAGTTAAAGGCATGACGGTAGATGTGCAAGAAATTGAGCTTAAACTAGCAAAAATGGGCTATGAGCGCGTTAATTTAGTGGAAACGGAAGGACAATGGGCAAAAAGGGGAGATTTAATCGATATTTTTCCTGTTTCGGCGGAATTACCCCTGAGACTAGAATTTTTTGGCGATGAATTGGAGAAAATCAAGGAATTTGATCCCGCATCACAAAGGAGTTTAGATAATATTGAAAGGTTAACTTTAACCCCTAGTGGTTGGGATAGTATTATTTTTCATAGTTTACCCACCATAGAGCCTATATTACCATACTTGAGCAATTTTGAACAGGACAACTTAAAAGAGGGGATTTTTCCTGAAGGGGCAACTCGATTTCTCGGTTTTGCTTTCCCTGAAGTGGTTAATATTTTGGCTTATTTTCCTTCTCAAACCGTTGTAGCGGTGGATGAAGTGGCACAATGTCAAGCTCATAGCAAAATTTGGACAAGTCAAGCTGAGGAGAAATGGCAATTAATTAATAATACGGTGGAGGGCGCACTCCTCCCCATTTTACACCGTGATTTTTCTGAATCTTTAGCTTTGATTAAATATCCGCAAATTCATCTCAGTGAATTAAGTTTAGATGATAGTGATGGTCTTAACTTATCAAGTCGCCCTTTACCTGTTTCTCCCCATCAATTTGCTAAATTAGCCGAATTATTACGAGGAAAAAAAGAAGCCTATCAAACCATTGATTTGAGTAAGTATAATAGTTGGTTAATTTCCGCTCAACCTTCCCGTTGTGTATCATTATTACAAGATCATGATTGCCCTGTGCAATTTATCCCTAATCCTATAGATTTTCCTAGTATTGAAAAAAGTCATCGTCAAAATATTGCTGTTGCTTTAAAATATTCAGGACAAGCAGAATTAGAAGGGTTTATTTTACCTACTTTTCGTTTAGTAATTGTTACTGATCGAGAATTTTTTGGACAACATAATTTAGCCACTCCTAATTACATCAGAAAGCGCAGAAAAGCGGTATCAAAACAAGTTGATTTAGATAAGTTAAGACCGAATGATTATGTAGTGCATAAAGATCATGGAATTGGGCAGTTTTTACAATTAGAAAATTTGCACAGTAGAGAGTATTTAGTAATTAAATATGCTGATGGTTTATTAAGAGTACCGGCTGAAAATGTAGAAGTATTAACTCGTTATCGTAGCAGTGACAGTAATCCTCCTAAACTTTATAAACTAACAGGAAAAGAGTGGCAAACTCTCAAAAATAAAGCTAAGAAATCTATCAAAAAATTAGCGGTGGATTTAGTAAAATTATACGCCACTAGAGCAAACTTAAATGGCTATGCTTACCCCGAAGATTCTCCTTGGCAGAGAGAATTAGAAGACTCATTTCCCTATGAAGCAACACCAGATCAATTAAAAGCAATTCAAGACGCCAAAAGAGATTTAGAAAGTGAGCGCCCGATGGATCGTTTAATTTGTGGTGATGTGGGTTTTGGTAAAACTGAAGTAGCTATTAGAACTATTTTTAAAGTAGTAACAGCAGGTAATAAACAAGTGGCATTTTTAGCGCCCACCACCATTTTATCACAGCAACATTATCTTAATTTATTAGAAAGATTTGCTCCTTATCCGGTTAATGTAGGCTTATTAAATCGTTTTCGTACGGCATCAGAAAAAAAAGAAATTTTGCAAAAATTAACCACAGGGGAGTTAGATATTGTAGTCGGTACTCACCAACTTTTAAGCAAAACTATTAAGTATAAAGATTTGGGGTTATTAGTAATTGATGAGGAGCAAAGATTTGGGGTTAATCAAAAAGAAAAAATCAAAGCAATGAAAACTTCTGTTGACGTTTTAACCCTCAGTGCCACACCCATTCCTCGTACTTTGTATATGTCCATTTCTGGGGTTAGGGAAATGAGTTTAATTACTACACCTCCCCCCAGTCGGCGCCCGATTAAAACCCATATTGGCGCTTTTAATGAAGATATTATTCGCACGGCTATTCGCAATGAATTGGATCGAGGGGGACAAATTTTTTATGTTTTGCCACGCATTGAAGGCATGGAAAAAGTGGGGGAAATGTTGCAAGAGATGATTCCTACCCTGCGCATTGGGGTGGCGCATGGACAAATGGATGAGGGGGAATTAGAGTCAACCATGCTCGGTTTTAATAACGGTGA
The DNA here is from genome assembly GCA_015272165.1 of Cyanobacterium sp. T60_A2020_053. Lineage (NCBI taxonomy): Bacteria > Bacillati > Cyanobacteriota > Cyanophyceae > Chroococcales > Geminocystaceae > Cyanobacterium > Cyanobacterium sp. T60_A2020_053. The sequence goes on along the minus strand of JACYMF010000054.1, from coordinate 9,257 downwards.
GGCTGATTTGCTGTTGTGTACAACGATTATTGAGTCAGGTTTGGATATTCCCCGTGTCAATACCATCATTGTGGAGGATGCGCATAAATTCGGTTTGGCGCAATTATATCAGTTGCGTGGTAGGGTGGGACGTTCGGGAGTTCAAGCCCATGCTTGGTTATTGTATCCTGATAATCAAATCTTATCGGATACGGCGCGAAAACGGTTACGGGCGCTACAAGAATTTTCGCAATTAGGCTCAGGTTATCATTTAGCGATGCGTGATATGGAGATTCGGGGGGTTGGTAGTTTGTTGGGGGCTGAACAGTCTGGACAGGTTGAGGCTATTGGGTTTGAGCTATATACAGAAATGTTGAAAGAGGCGATTAATGAGATTCAAGGGCAGGAAATTCCTACGGTGGAAGACACTCAAGTTGATCTTAATGTGATGGCGTTTATTCCTGAGCGTTATATTAGTGATACTGATCAAAAAATGGACGCTTATCGGGCTTTAGCCACTGCTACATCGCAACGACAAATTAAACAAATTGAGGCGGATTGGTTGGATAGATACGGGGAAATTCCTCCCCCAGCACACCTCCTCTTGGCAATAGCGCGGTTGAAACAGAAGGGAAAATCCCTCGGTTTTTCGCGCATTCGCATGGAAGGTAAGCAAAATTTGGTATTAGAAACACCCATGCAAGAACCGGCATGGAATATTATTATGGAGAAAATTCCTGCTCATCTCCGTTCTCGTTTTGTTTATGCTAAAAATAAAGTGATTGTACGAGGGTTAGGGGCGCTGAAACCTCCTCAGCAGTTGGAAAGTCTTAATAGTTGGTTTGATCTTATATTGGACTCTAATCCTTCTTTTATAACAGATTTATAATTATTAGAAAGGTTTGCTTCTGCACTGATACAGCCGATTAATCCAGATTCTTTAAGAATATCTAGGGTGCTAGATTGATCATCATCGGCGGTTTTAATCTCTTGTTTTTCGGGTGTGAGTTGTTGAATTTTATCTATAGCTTCTTGTAAAAGTTTAGTCACGATATTTCAATAAAGTCAATTATTTTACTTTCTATATTTTACTTGATTTTAATTTTTTTGATAATATTTAGTAAAGGTGGAGGGCGCTTTTTAAGTAAAAAGTAAAAGGTTTTAGAGTGGGGTGGAGGGCGCTGGGTTTGAGCGAGATTTACTACATGGTTTAACGGTACTTAAACAAAAACTAAGCCCAAATAAAGCCTAAACTCCGTTTGTAAGCTGTAAACACTTCAGTATTATGCCTCAGCCATTGGAAAAAAAGGCGTTGGTGAATTAAGCTATGATTTTTAGTGTTGATAGAAAATGGGGAAGAGAGAATACTGATAATCTTTACAGACTAAGATACTTTTTGTAATTAAAGGTATTTCCTGTTTAAATTAACCAACACCCTTAATTCATAGGGGTTGATCATCTCGCCAGTTACCATCAATAACTGTACCATCAGCAAAAGTATAAATCCCCTGACCATTTTTTTGACCATTGACAAATTGTCCTTTATATGTATCACCATTAGCATAATCACAAATCACATCACCGTTTAACTGATTATTCTTAAAAGTGCCTTGACAAACATCCCCATTGGCAAAAGTAAAAGTACCTTTACCCTCAAATTGCCCATTGACAAAGTCTCCATCATAACGATTACCATTGGCAAATTTATAAACTCCTTTGCCTACCTGTTTACCATTATCAAAATTGCCCTCATATACTCCTCCATCACTAAATTTATAAATTCCCTCACCATTAGGAATACCTGCTTTGATTTGCCCCTCATAACTATCGCCATTGACATAGGCGCGCGCCCCTTTACCTGTCATACTCCCAGATTCAAAAGTACCTCGGTAACTACCGCCATCAGCAAAAGTATAAATACCCTGCCCTTGGGGTTGGCCATTAACCAAGCGCCCTTCATACCGATCCCCACTTTTATAAGTACAAATGCCCTCACCCTCAATTTTACCGTCTGTTACCATGCCAGAGCAAGTGTCACCGTTACTATAGGTAAATTTTCCCTCCCCTTGTGGTGAACCATTGACAAAATTGCCCTCGTATGCACTGCCATCGGTAGAAGTATAAACTCCTTTTCCTGCGGGTTTGCCCTGTTGAAATTCTCCCTCATATTTATCACCATCAGGAAAAATTCTTATACCTAAGCCCTGAAATTGATCATTTTGAAACTCGCCCTCGTAGTAGCCACCACTAACAAAAGTATATTTTCCTTTTCCTTGCTTTTCACCATCAACAAAATTTCCTTCGTAGGTGTCGCCATTACTGAAAGTGCATTTTGCCTCCCCGTTAATATTTCCCCCGGTAATACTACCTTCACATTTTCCCCCGTCTGGCAAAGTAATAGTATTAGCAAATACAGGGTTATTTATTAATAATTGATGTCCCCAAAATAAACCTAATAATGAAGTAGTAATTAAAGTCTTTTTATTCATTTTTAATAGTATATTTTATTTGTTAAATTATTTAAGTAAAATCAAAGTTAAAAGTGAAAAAATTATTATTTAATGATTATCTTTTCCATCTTTTTTTTCCTATAATAGCCAAGAATTTCTCATAGTAAGAAAGCCATTAATTTTCTAAACTAGAACTATTTACTTCAGGTGAAGGTAATACTGGCTCTGGTGTAGGGATTTGATTTTCTCTTTCTTGACGCTCTTTTTCTAGCTGTTGTTGTCGTAATTCTTCAGCCCTTTTTTCCCTCTCAATTTTAGCTTGAGCTTCCCTTTCTTGACGTTCTTTTTCTAATTGTCTTTGTCTTTCTAGTCTTTCTTTTTCTAATTGTGCTTGTCTTTCTTGACGCTCTTTATCTTGTTCTAATCTAGCCTGTGTTTCCTTTTCTTTTTGTTTTTCCCTAGCGATGCGATCAAAATCAGAACCAGCAACGGTAAAATTAATACTTACTTGCACAGAAGCATTATTGACACCCGGAGAGGAAAAACGCATTTTTTGCGCCGCTAATAAGGCTTGTCGATTCACTTCGCCGTTACTGTGAGGATTGACTACGCTTACCCCGGCGACATTACCGCTATTATCAAGATTAACTTTGACGGTGGTTTTGCCTTCCACCCCTGCTAAAACGGCAGGATAAGAGGGATTGCAGTTACTAATACATTTGATGCTTTGTGGAGGAGGTGTCGGTTTCGGTTGAGGGCGCTGTGGCACTGATTGGCTGGTTTTGGCGATATTATTAGGAATACCTGTCACTGTGCTGGGTGCGTTATTGGTATTGCTACTACTACGATTGAGGCTATTTTTTAAATTGCTGATGCTTTCTCCTTGAGTCTTGCTGTTACTGATGGCATTGGGAGTTTTACCGCTAGGGCGTGATAGTCTGCCACTGGAAACGGGGCTATTTTCGGCGATACGGGCAATATTTGTCGGTTGGCTACTATGGTTATTTTCTACCCTTGTGGGAGAGGTAAAGTTACTGCGCAGGGAATTATTACTATTTTCCACTGGATTAATGGCACGGGGAGTATTATTTCTCGCCATAGTATTACTGGTTAAAATTTGTTGGGGTGGGGTGATGGGCGCTGGATTTTGCGCCGTTATCTGTGGTTGCGGTGTCGGTGTGATAGTTGGTTGTGGTATTGTCTCCCTAATTTCTCTGGGGTTATTTGCCACTGTGGGGTTTACTTCCGGCGCTATTTCAGGGGTGGAGGGCGCTATTTCAGGGGTGGAGGGCGCTATTTCAGGGGTGGAGGGCGCTGGGGGAATAATCTCGGTTTTCGCAAAGGAAGGGGATGTTTCCACTTTCTGAGGTTGAGGAGGTTTTACTTCTGTTAATTCCTGCTTAGGTTTAGGTTTGACTTCGGGCTTTATTTCAGGCTCTTTTATTTCAGGTTTTTTAATTTCAGGCTCTTTAACGATAATAAATTCAATGGGTTTACTTTCTTCTGTCAAATCTGTCAAAGGTTTTTCTATGGAATTTAGAGCCGTCAAAACAACTCCATGAATAGCGATTGAACCAATTACCCCCATAGTAATAAGTTTACGAGTTTTATCGGCTTCTTGTTGACGCTGTTCAATACAAGTTACTGAATAAGTCATGATTAATTAATTTACTAGAATAGGAAGGTGAGTTGGGCTAGAAGCCCGAAAGACGGTGAAAAAAAAAGTTATTTTTGGGATTGGATGAATATTTGCCTTAATACTTTATTTTTGTTATATTAAAATCTTAAAGTAATTAATAATTATTTGCAAGTAGTTTAAAATAAATTAGAAAATTAATGTCAACTATTGAAATATTACAAGCGGGGGGAGTAGTATCAATACCTCTATTGCTTTTTTCTGTTATCACCATTGCCCTAATCCTCGAACGCTTTTGGTTTTGGGGAAGAATTAAGTCAAGAGAAAGAGTCTTAGTGAAAGAAGTCTTAAAAATTTATCGGTCTGATTCTGTCACAGCAATTCATAAATTGCGTAAGAATATCGATTTACCTATGGCTAGAATCTTCCTAGAATCCTTAGAATTAGAAAGTGCTAATGCTATTGAGTTTCGTTTAGCATTAGAAACAGCGACTCAGGCAGAGTTACCTTTATTAAAGAGATTTAATACTTTTTTTCAAACGGTGATTACCATAGCGCCCCTCTTGGGATTACTTGGTACAATTTTAGGGTTAATGGAATCTTTTTCGTCCCTTGATTTAGGCAATGCCACAGGCACAAACACGGCAGGAGTTACTGGGGGTATCAGTGAAGCCTTAGTTTCTACCGTTATGGGTTTAGTTGTTGCCATTGTCACATTAATATTTGCTAATGTATTTCGTTCTTTTTATTTACGCCAAATTGCCTTAATTCAGGAATATGGTGGACAATTAGAACTTTTGTATCGTCGTTTTTATGAAAGAAAAGAGGAAGAAAAAACCTATGCGAATACCTGAAGAGCCTGATGTACAAGGAGAGATTAATATAGTACCAATGATTGATGCTATTTTCTCAATTTTAGCATTCTTTATCATATCTAGTATTTCCTTAATTCGTTCCGAAGGTTTACCGGTGAATTTACCTTCAGCAACTACGGCTGAATCTCAACAACTTGAGGAAATTAATGTCACTATTCAAACTAATGGCGAGATTTTTTTGAATAAACAACCAATTCAACTCGATAATTTACAAAAAGCCGTCAATGATTTAATGATTTCTAATCAGGAAAGTATAGCAATTATCAACGCTGACGAAAATGTATCTTACGGTAAAGTGGTATCAGTTATGGATGAGTTGAGACAAGTAAATGGTTTGGGTTTAGCCATCGCTGCTACTAAAAAATAATAACTGATAAGTTGAGGGAATAGGAAAAATTGACAATTGATAATGGATAATTGACAATTATGAGGTTTTACTCTCTTCGTATAGTATATGTGTTCTTGTGTTTTAACTGCATTTTTATTTAAAAAAAGCGCAATTTTGCGTATTTTTAGATGCTTGTACTATGTCTTAACCCTTATGAATCGACACTTCTGAGTTTATTCAGCAAACCCTAAATAACTCATTATCAATTGTCAATTCTCCATTATCCATTACTCTTTTGACTTATTTTTTATTAGGAAAACGATCGATTTCTAAAGTACCATAAAAAACTACTTCTTGATCTTTAACCCTTAATTGATCTACTTTTAAGCGACTACCATCAAGGGCAAATTTGTCCAAATCCAATAAATTATTGACATGATTGATTAATACTTCACTTAAAGATTGAGCTTTTTCATCACCGTGAAAAGTAGGATTAGTAAATTTTATTTTCGTGCGCCCTTCTAACTCCATATTAGCCTTGATGGAGATGGGAATAATATCACCATCACTACCCAAGCCAACTTCTGAGCGTAAATCAATGGACTTGTCTGGATTGATGTTAAACTCGGTATTCTGAAAATGAAGATTATTACCCTCATACTGCACTTTTTGTAATTTATCGACAATGAAAGGAGTATTAAAGGAAGTTGTCAAATCCTGCTGAGTTAGCACAATGCGCATGGTTGCCTGAGTCGGCTGCCTAAGGCGAACTTTACCACTAAAAACGGCGCTGAAATCGATGGAAACCGCTTGAAGGTACAATTCCATTCCTTCTAAACGTAACCCATTATACATGACCAGTCCATTGCCCACAAAGTCAAAACCGTCCACACTACCCTGCAAAAGTTTTGCTAATGGTTCAGCTTTAACATTAGCTTCTAGTTTCTCTGTACGTTTAAAAAGAGAGCCTATAGCACCTGTTACAGCTTTACTGACCAGTTGATCACCACTTTGTCCGGGAAAAGGTAAGCTACCAAACACAATTGCTGTCATCGTCCTGATTTACTTTTACACTCAACATCATAACATTAAGAAATGTTAAATTTTCTTTTTTCGACATTTTTGAGTAAAAATACTCAGAATCTCGGCAAAATATTAGAGAATGAAATTTAAGCTAGTTTGCATTTACAGCAGTTTTCATTTCCTTAAACCACACTTTGGATTATTACAAATATTATCTTTGCGTCTTTGCGCCTCTGCGAGAAACAAAAAACGTGGTTTATTCATTTGAAAAGCGCTGTAAGTTTGCTGGTGAAGGTAGGCAATAGGTAAGGGTTTGAGTCAAAAGACAAGGGGTTTAAACCCCTTGTTAGTAGAAACAGTAAGTTATATCAAGTTCAGATAATCAGTTACAAATAGATTATATCTTCGCAATTTAGCCACCGTGTAATGAATTACACGGCTAACGGCCCGATCGTTCAATAAATTGAACTAAGATTAGTCTAATTCATTTCCAAGTGATCAAAAAAACTTGATATTGAATACGTCTTAGCTTAGAAACGTAGTTGAAATTCCAGCGCCCCTCGACTATCATCATTAAAGTTGGTTGATCCTCTCAACAGTAATTGATCATTCAAACGATAACGAATACTATATAAAGGTGCTTCTTGTTCTGTTAAAATAGCGAGAAAAGAAGCAGATATTTTATCAGTAATATCAGCACTAATTTCTCCACCTAAAGCAAGGTTAGAAACACGACTTTCACTATTAGTAATTTGTATAGGAAATAGTCTAAAATCTAAAAAATTAAAGGAGCTATTTATATTGTTTTGAAAACTGCCTAAAACTGCACTACTAGCAATATTTGCCAATGTTAAAACGCCATTTTCTTGACCAGAATTAGTATTAAATCCACCGCCTAAAAGAGATATTATTTCCGTTCTATTTCTAGCTGGACTACTAGATAATTCCAGATTATTATTAATATCATTAGAAGCTAAACCTTTAATTTGAGCATTAATTCTTACGGTTTCAATGGTATTAATTGTACTGTTTAAATCATCTCTAATTTCATTAGGATTACTATTATTAGTAAATCGATAACGACTGGTTTCCGTGACGGCGGTTTCCAGACGCATATCAAGGAAGGCATTAAAGCCATTTTCGGGGGTAAATCTGGCGCTATGGGGGTAATTTCTAGCTAATTTGAATTGACTGGTAAAGAGATTGACGCTACCGCCGACGAGGTTGATAACGCCTTCTGGTTGTAGATTGCCGACACTACCGTTAAGGGTTAAGGCGCCGCGCGCTTGTAAATTCAACACCGGCGGTTGACTGATGGAGACATTGTCAGCGAGGATAACTTGTAGTTGATTGATAGCGGTATTGGCAATAAAATCATTGCTTTGGAAAGGATTATCACTTTGACTATTATCGCTGTTACCGAGGGGTATATTACCGTTGGATAGGGAAATTTTACCAGAAAGAGACGGATTCAGCGCCCTCCCCCCTATATTCACATTACCGCCGAGGCTACCTTGATATAAATTCGGTAAATCCAGAGAGAGGTTATCAATACTGACATTTAAACCATTATTTGGTAAATTTTCTTCTAATTCCTGTTGCCTATCTTCTGGAAGAATATTATTAGAAAGATTATCTTCAAATAAAGATAGACTACCGTTGATAATAATATCACCATCATTAAAATTCCCTGTAAGTTGAGGGATAGTAACTTGGTCGAAATCAAATAAAACTTGACCATTTATATTAGTAATAGGAGTATCAGGGATAAAACTAACCTTCATTTCCCCCTCATTGATATTGGCGACACCGTCGGTAATCACATCAGTAACTTGATTATTATTTTGGGAGTAGTTGCCTTGAATGGTTAAATTAACTTCTCCTTCCCCTTTGGTTAAATCAAATTGATTATTGGTGACGACTTTTAGCAAACCGAAACCAGATTGATTGATATTAAAAGTTAAATCAAAATTTTCCTTGACTGGAGGAGACGACTGGGGAAGTAATTGAAAAGGAATGCTACCGGTGACGCGCGCTGATTCTTCCTCACCAATTAAATTACTACTAGCTAAAAATTCCAGACGGGAGTTACTATAACCGAGACTAGCTTGGGTTTCTTCTATTTTATTATCATTGATAGTGGCATTGACTAAATCAATACTACCTCTAGCGAGGGGATTAACTTCATTGCCACTGATAACCAAGTTAGCGTTAACGATACCTTTTATATCCAGATTTTCAGGAAGGCTAAACATTTCCCCTAACATTTCTACGGGTAAATCCGAAAGGAGGAGTTGTCCAGAAATACGCTCACTACCAAAAGTTCCCGTTAGTGATAGGATACTATTGGCAAATTTTATGCTGACAGGTAATAAAGTTAGTAAACCATTGTCATAATTTCCTTTCACTTGAAGACTATCGGCTTGATATTTTCCCCATTGCCATTGGTTGCCATTAAAGTCGAAGTCAAGACTAATACCGCTACGGCGAGACGCGCTGAGGTTGATTTTGCCGTCAAATTTTCCCTCAAGGCTTTCTAGGGGAGGTATATTGGCATTATTTTTTTGTTTTTCGGTTTCGTCAGCAATCTTTTTAATTTTTTCCCATTCTTCTATGGCTTCTTGTAGTGGTAAGTTTTTGTTATTGATTCTAAATAATGGTTTTGATTGATTTTGACTATCAGTATTTTCTTTCTGATTATTTTTTAGTTTATATCTATATTGAGGAGTTTCTTTGTTTTCTGTTTTAACGGTTTTTATATTGTCAGATAATAATTCGTTTCCTTCCCTTGCTAAAGAAAGATTAGTTTGATTTTCTGTTAATTCATCTGCTTTACTTGTCACGGGTAAAGAAGATAAGTTTTCTTTCTCCTTATCTATAGAAATATTCTGGTTGTCAGATAATAATTCGTTTCCTTCCCTTGCTAAAGAAAGATTAGTTTGATTTTCTGTCAATTCATCTGCTTT
>JACYMF010000053.1 GCA_015272165.1 Cyanobacterium sp. T60_A2020_053 | reverse complement strand
TGTAAATGCTTGATGTGCGTCAAAGATAGCATTTTGTCTCATATGACAAGGAGTTGCAATATAGGAAGGTAAGAGATTTGACATAATTTGTCATCGTAATGGTTTTTGTAATTGATTTTCTAGGGCTTCCGTGGGAGTGTAAATAATACCTTGATGAGAACTTTTTGGGTTACTGTCAGGGGAAAATAATAACCAACGACTAGCATTAGGAAGATTGGTAAGGGTATCAGGATTACTACTTAACCAAATCAAGGGTAAGTTGGGTAATCCAGCGCCCTCCACCTCAGTAGGATTAGTCCCAGCTAGTGTTTCCAATACCACATAATTACCTTTTACCATACCCAAATCTGCAGTCCACAATTTCACATTTAATTGTTGACGACTGGCATAGAAATAGAGAGAGGCTGCAGCAATTACCGCCTCTTCAAATAAATTATTATCCCATTCCCCTATATTATCAAGACAAATAATAACCTCTTCCCCCCCAGTGATAGTTTCCAATTCTCGCACCTGAAAATCCCCAAAACGTGCGCTACTACGCCAATGAATTAAGCGAGTAGGATCACCAAAACGATATTGACGTATGGCTTTGGTAACACCTTCTGAAGCATTTTGATAAATTCTTTCGCTTTCCCTTTGTTTACTATCTTCCCTGCCAATGGTGTCAATAAGAGGACAATTTTTCAGAGGTAAAACCTGCGGATAAACAATGGCTTTAGCTTCCACTTCACGCTGACGACTACAATAAAATAAGCCCACGGGCGCAGCCGTTTTTATTTGCAATTCATGCCAGTAATAAACACCTCGTTTTTGAGCGTGGGTGTAATAGGTAACGTCAATGGTTTGGAACGGTTGGATAATTTCTATATTACTGGTGACGGGCGCTGATAATACAAACGGCAATTGATCGATAATAGTAATTAAACTCTTAGGTGATTTGGTGGGGTTGTGAATTTTTAATTGGATGGTTAATTCATCTCCAGCACTAACCGGGGCGATGGGCGCTCTTTTTATCTCTAATTTTTTGACAGTTTTCAGCGCGACAAAAATATTTAAACCCATCAGGGCAAACAAAGTGCCACTTAAAACATAAAGCCATCCTGCCATAGTATTTGTGGCCGCACCAAAAAAACTTAATGCAATGCCAAACACTACCCAACCACTATACGCAGGGGTGGCAAAATGATTTTCTAACCATTGATTACAAGATGAAATAAAATTATTGCGATAATGGGGTGAAGGGCGCATGATTTGCACTGCTATTTTGAATAAGAGAATAAATAGATGATAGATAATGTCACCCTACCATAATACTCCTATGCCTTACACAACAGCAGGAGCATTTTTTTGTTAGGACTTACGCACTCGTAATGATAAGCTAGTGTGCATTTAATTGGTCAGGTAAAGGTAATCAACAAGTTAGGGATAAAGGGCTAAAAAGAAGCAGGAAAAATAATAATTCATAATTAATTATCAATTTGCCCTCACGACTCCACTTTGTTATTAACCCCCAAATACGTCAGCTCTTTTTGTGCCAAGATAATTGCCACAACTGATTTACTATTGTTATAGTTAAAAAGCTGTCCAAAAAAAATTAATTTTTATTGCCATAAATGGTTAAGTGAACTTAAACTTAATCAAGATAATTAGAGGAGTGACGAGATCGTGAAATTTTATAGCTTAATTCTCAGTTGTTTGACCTTTCTGTTGATGGCAACCCCAGCTTATGCCGGAAGACTATTATCATGGCGTTTCGAGTCTAATCAAAATCGTCTCGTCTTTTCCACCGATGAAAGAGTTCAACCCAGCGCCCAACTCATTGCCAATCCAACTCGGTTAGTAATTGATCTGCCCGGCACAATTCTAGGACAACCTACCATTAATCAAAGTTATGGGGGTTTAATCACTAGCGTCAGAATTGGTCAATTCGATAGTAATACCACTAGATTAGTCATAGAAGTTGCTCAGGGATATACATTAGACCCTCAACAAATTAAAATACAAGGCATTTCACCCACTCAATGGTCTGTAAATATACCTCAACCCCGCCTCACTGGTAGTGGTGATACTATTCCCAATAGTAACGACTCATCGACCCAAAGCGCCCCTCCTCGTCAAACTCTCAATCAGGCAAGTAACAATTTCAACCCTAATTCTCCCTTACAAATTTCTCCCGGTGGTATTATTATTGGTATCCCCGGCAATGTTAACAACAAAATAAATGTCAATCGTAGCAGTGACCGTCGTCAAATTGAATTTGAACTAGAAGGCGTTACTATTCCCAATAATTTGATTCAGTCGTGGGATTTGAATCAATACGGTGTGAAAACCATTAAAGTTAGTCAGAAAGGTGGTTCTCCAGCTAGGGCATTAGTCACCATGGATGTGGATAGCCAAAGCCCTGATTGGCTAGGTAGTTTCAGTCGTATGGGTGGTTTAGTGATTTGGCCCGTAGGAGGTATGAGTCGGGTGCAATCTCTCTCTCCCTCTTCTAGTAACAGTAACATTACGCCGACTCCATCTAACGCTAATAATAATCCCACATCTTCGTCCTCTCAAAAAGCAATCATTGAGAGCATGGAAATTATTAATAATCAATTAGTGATACGAGGTAATCAAGCCCTTAGAGGTGAAGGGAGTAGGGGCGCTGGAAACTCTTATCAAATTCGTTTCAATAATACCGATTTAGCCAACAATTTTCGTAATCCGCAACTATTCTCCAATAGTCCCATTTCTCGACTGCGCATTTGGCAACCAGACGATCAAACTGTGGTGTTGTTAGTTGAACCAGCTAGAGGCATTACTATAGAAGGCTTGAGTCAAAACAGCCCCAGTGTTTTAAGTTTAGCACTTAGTAATATTACCGGTTCCAGTAATGATCCTTTTAATAATAGCGGTGCTATTCCTAATTTACCCCCTAACTCTTCCCCCTTACCCATCAACGTGCCACCACCGAGAAGACCATCCCCTCCTCCTACCACTAACAATAATCCCCCCCGCTCTCGCACTTTGGTAGTTATCGACCCCGGTCACGGTGGCACGGATTCGGGCGCTATTGGCATCGGCGGACTACGGGAGAAAGATGTAATTCTTCCCATCTCTGAAAAAGTAGCCCAAATTCTTGAACAGCAAGGTATTCAAGTTAAAATGACTCGCAATACTGATGTATTTATTAGCTTACAAGGGCGCACGGCGTTAGCCAACAGTTTAAATGCTGATTTATTCGTCAGTATCCATGCCAACTCAGCCGGAGCTAATAAACCGCAAGTTAGTGGTTTAGAAACATATTATTTTCAATCAGGGCGTAATTTAGCTACAGTTATACACCGCAATATTTTACAGCGTATTAATATCAATGACAGGCGAGTGCGCCAAGCTCGGTTTTACGTTTTGCGTACCGCCAATATGCCTTCGGTATTAGTAGAAACAGGATTTTTAACCGGTACAGACGATGCCAGTCGATTACCCAATCCCAATTATCAACAGCAGATGGCACAAGGTATTGCTGCGGGTATTTTGGAATACATAAGAACCAATCGACTATAGTTAAACCTTTGAATAAAGTAAAGAGCAAAAAGTTTAAGCTAAGAAGCATTTACCTAATGTATTAAAATTTTCTCAAGCTCTCAACTTAAATATTTCTTATTCTAAATCAGCTTAACCACCAAACCTGCCAATATGTTGATAGAATATATCGGATTGTATCTCCATCACTCATAGACAAAAATCTATCAATGAGCAAAAGTTTTTTAATTAGTAATTGGTCATCTTTTCGTTTATCAAAATCTTTATGTTTATTTTTTGCATCTTATCTTAGTATTATTCTCGCTAGTGGCTGGATTAGCCCTGCCTTGTCCCAGAATACAGGAGAAATTAGAGCAGTATGGTTAACAACCAGCGATACCGAGACATTATATGATCGTCCCAAAATGCAGGAAGCTATCAGCAATCTAGCTTCCCTGAATTTTAATACCATTTATCCTGTAGTTTGGAATTCAGGTTATGCCCTTTATCCTAGTGCAGTAGCACAACGAGCAGGAATACAACCTTTTATCCATAGGGGATTTCAAGGACAAGAACCTTTAGGTGAATTAATTGATGAAGCACATCGCCAAAAACTATTAGTTTTACCTTGGTTTGAATTTGGCTTTATGGCGCCCCCCACCTCAGAATTAGCCCTAAATTATCCCCAATGGCTAACTCAAGCCAGAGATGGCACTCAAACCACCAATAGCGCTGCTGGGGAAGTAGTTTGGCTCAATCCCTTCCATCCTGAAGTACAAAGATTTATCACTGCTTTAGTCATGGAAGTAGTTAATCGCTATGACATTGATGGTATTCAGTTTGACGATCATTTAGCTTTACCTGTTACCCTCGGTTATGATTCTTATACGACAAATCTCTATCGACAAGAAACTAATTTAGAAGTGCCTAGCAACCCTAGAGACGCTGAGTGGATGCGCTGGCGCTCTGATAAACTAACGGCATTTGTGCAACGACTTAGGCAGACTATTAAAGCACGAAAACCCAATACAATTTTCTCCATTTCTCCTAATCCTTACACTACAGCTTATAATTCATTTCTACAAGATTGGTTAGACTGGGTAAGAAAGGACTTAGTAGATGAGTTGATAGTGCAAGTTTATCGTGACGATTTTTGGGTATTTCGCCAAGAAGTTAGTCGCCCAGAAATCCGTGAAGCTAGGGAAAAAATTCCTGTCGGTATCGGCATTTTAACGGGATTAGGCAACCGTGTTACCCCCATTAACTTTGTCAAGAAAAAAGCCTTGACGGCACGACAGGAGAGATTGGGTATTGCTTTCTTTTTTTATGGTAGTCTGTGGAATCGAACTCCTGAATTAAAAGCGGATCGCAAATCTAATTTTTATGATCTTTTTCGTCATTAATCTCGTCGCACTGTAACAGCTAATCGGACTTAAATTTTACGTTTGATCAATGTTTGTTAGGGTTGACTAAAAAAGTGGCGTTGTGAGGTGAACGGTAAGAGAGATTTACTAAATCTTAGATTTTCTATATAAACGGATATAAAATGACATAAAAGGACAAATAAATAAAAAGTTTGTGAAAGTATTCGATTTCGGTTTCAGAAAAGTAATATTTGATGTACGATAAAGGGAGATTTTGGTTGCCCCTTTTGGGGAAGTACCTTACAAAAATAGGATAGTAATACTATTAACGCTTCCGTGGGTGAAGCAGTCTGTTAAATCAGATAACATAAGTGTCTTAAAAATATTTTTTAAGGCTTTGAGGGATACCTCCTTTTGAGTATTTTACTCAAATGCTATTGCAGTTTATTACGGTATATTCCGTTTTATTCTGCATAAACGTATCAGAAAGAGGATAAGACAGGAGATTACAACGTGGCGAGAAAACCTCGCCATTATTCTTTATTAACTTGATAACCAAATTCAGCTAATCTCAACCTTGATTGGCGCCATTTCGGTTCAACTTTAACAAACAATTCTAAATAAACTTTGCCACTTAACAACTTTTGCATTTGTTGGCGAGAAGCACTACCAATTTCTTTGATCATACTACCCTTATCACCGATGATGATACCCTTCTGAGATTTTCTTTCTACACTAATGGCAGCATAAATACGGGTAATTTGGGGAGTTTCTTCCATTTTTTCGATGGTAACAGCCACAGAATGAGGTACTTCTTCCCTTGTTAATAATAAAATTTGTTCTCTAATTAATTCTCCTACGATAAATCTTTCTGGTTGATCCGTCACCAGATCAGGAGGATAATAATAGGGACCATGATCTAGTTTACTGGTTAAAATTTCTTGTAATTGTGGTAAACCAGCGCCCGTCACCGCCGAAAATTTTACTCCGTGCCAACTATCACCACAAATATCATCATAACTAGCATCAAGACTAGAACTTTTATCCCCTTGTAAATCGGTTTTATTTAAACCTAACACAATGGGAGTGGAAGTTTTTTGTAATAAATCAACGATATAGCGATCGCCTCCTCCTGCTGGTTGGGAAGAATCCACCACAAATAAAATTATATCAGCGTTATTAATAGCAGAAATAGCATTTTGCACAATAACACGCCCTAACTCGTGATGGGGTTTATGAATGCCGGGAGTATCCACAAAAATAATTTGTGCTTCATCGGTGGTTAGAATACCCCTTAAACGGTTACGGGTGGTTTGCGCTACGGGGGAGGTGATGGCGACTTTTTGCCCGATTAAGTAATTCATCAGGGTTGATTTACCCACATTCGGGCGCCCGATGATGGCAATAAATCCCGATTTGAAGTTTTCGGGCGCACTGGGAATGGGGGTGTAGTCGTTAATCATGGTTTTTTTGTGAGGAGGAAGGGGAGGAAGAGGAAGCAGGGGAGAAGGGGAAAGAAAGGGAAGAAAATCGTTAATTGTATCTTCGTAATTTACCCACCGTGTAATGAATTACACGGCTAATAGATAACGTTCAATGAATTGAACTTAGATAAGTTTATAATTATATGGTAAGGAGAAGGGCGCTGGGTTTAAGTCGAGAATGAAAGAGTTTAATTTATTAAACGGCATCACTGTAGCCGTGAAATTTATTGCACGGCGGTGAGGAGCGCTAGTCTTATGGTTGTAATACCTGAAACCCTTACTAACAATATACTTGAGCATATTGCCCTTTTTATAATGTCAAAGAATGAGTGTCATTTTCAATCAATTCAGCTAAATCTTTGAGGAAAGCGGCGGCATCTGCTCCATAAATGTTACGGTGATCGCAAGTGATAGTAACCGTCATTTGGTTTTTAACCCCAAAGAAACCATTACCATCGGCGACAACTGTCGGGCGCACTCCACCGATAGCTAAAATACCTCCTGTATTAGGAGGTAAAATGGCATCAAAACTACTTACTCCAAACATTCCTAAGTTAGATAAAGTAAATGTGCCGGTGCTGTATTCATCCGGTTGTAATTGTTTTGCCCTAGCGCGCGCCACCAAATCCTGCCAATTACGGGCGAGGGAGTAAATATCAATTTGATCGGCATTTTTCAATACGGGAGTGATTAAACCACCATCTGGCATTGCCACCGCTACAGCAATATTAATATTTTCATTATATTTGATGGCGTTTTCTGTATAAGCTGAGTTGACAACGGGATGTTTTTGTAATGTCACTGCCACTGCTTTAGCTAATAATGCCGTCATGGTGACACCTTTCGGCTTAATTTTGCGATACAAACTATCTAGTGCATCGGTACTAATATCATAGGCAACATGGAAGGTCGGCACTTGCAAACTAACCATCATATTTCTAACTACCGCTTGTTGTAAAGTATTGAGCGGTACAGTTTCCCCCGCTAAATTGTTGTTAGCAATGACGGGCGTTGTTACTACGGGTGTAGGTTGAGGCGTGACAACTGGGGCGACGGGCGCTTTTGCTGTCAATTTTTCCACATCTTCGGCGGTAATTCTACCATTAACACCACTACCTGTGACAGTAGCGAGATCAATTTTTAATTCTTTAGCCAGTTTTTTGGCACGGGGAGAAGCGATAATACGGTCACTTGATACCTTTATACTAGGTTGAGGGGCGCTGACGGTTTCGACTTTTTCTTCTACTTTAGTCGTAGTTTCTTGAGGTTGACTACTAAACCCTTGACTGGCTTTTTGTCTGGCTTCTTCTATTTCTGCTTCTGTCTCTGCAATAAATGCAATGGCTGCGCCGACGGGCGCTGTTTCTCCTGCTTGAACTAAAATAGTTGCTAAATAACCGCCATAAAATGACTCTACATCCATATCCGCTTTGTCTGATTCAACGACAACAACGGTTTCTCCTTTTTCGATTTTATCACCGGGCGCTTTTTCCCATGAAACGATTTTTCCCTCTGTCATAGTCGAACTAAGGGCGGGCATAAAAATATCGTGGATCATTTAATTTACAGTTTACTTTATTTTGTTCTCAAAACTTCTATTATACTAAAATATGGCACATCCTATGCAATAAATTGGCAAAGAAAATTATTGTTCTAATAAATGATAAGATTTCTATGATTAAAATATTACAATGCTTATTAACTAAACGTTTGAGCAATGATTTCTTATTAATTTTTCATAACTACCGTAGAATAGGCAAAAGTTTTAGTTAAGATAATTGTCAATAATTTCTGTAATTATTGCTTGAGATTCTGGAATTATTGAAGGTATTATTTGATTATTAATATGTTTGTGATGGCTATAACCTAAATCGGGTTTATGTTTTGCATTATCATAACGAAATATGATATTATTTTCTTGGTCTTGATAGTGAAAAGAATATGATAATTTTTCGATATATTCTTGTAAATCGATAAACTCTTTAAAAAATAAATGTGAGCCATCTTTAAATTCTAATTTTCCTTGTATAAGAGCAATATAACTAGAACGACTGTCAACGGAAAAATTATAAGTTATAACTATTCTACTATCAAGATAATTTTGAATGATACCTAATAATTTAGCTTGATAATCTTTAACTAACATATTCAATTTCCTGAAGTTTTTCTAAGGATTTAGTTAGTTTTTCTTTAATTTTTATTTCTCCCAACCATTCTATATATTCCTCGTCACCGCCGTCAAGGTCTTCTGCCGTATATTGATTCAAAAAAATCTCTGAAGAAATTTGATATTTAGTCTCGAAATTTTTTAAAATTCTACTTGTTTTTTTAATAGAATACTGTAAGTTATTAATTTCTGAATTAATGGCTGTTTTTACTAAATTAGTTACTAATTCAATATCTTTGGTCTCGGATTTTATTTCTAGTTTTACCATTTTTCAAGGAAAGATTATTAATTTATGTATCATAAAACTATCATAAAAATGTTCTAATCTTAGTACATTTTACCCTGTGTAATAAATTGCGCAGCTATTAGATAATGTTCAATAGACTTCTCCAGAAATACAGGCAAGATGCCTATTTCACTGTACAAAAATTCTAATTGTTGGAGATGTTTAATAAATTGAACTAAGATGATCAGTGATAATCTCAAGATAACAAAAATTTTCAAATTTTACCTACACTATGACTAACCCTTTTTTTTACCTCGAATTTGAACCAGCAATGGAAAATTTAGGGGAGGATTATTATGATATAGTTACCCCAGCGCCCTTCCCCCAACATATACTCAGATTTGCTAACCATTCCCTTTTACCATTACTCGGTTTAAATGGAGAAAATATTACAGAAAATGATTGGGTTGAAGCCTTCGGTAAATTTGCAGGAAATCGAAAATGTCTAGCGTTGCGTTATCACGGCTATCAATTCGGACAGTATAACCCCTTTTTAGGAGATGGTAGAGGATTTTTATGGGCGCAGGTGAGGGGCGCTGATAATAGGTTATACGATTTTGGCACAAAAGGATCGGGTAAAACCCCCTATTCTCGCACGGCGGATGGGCGCTTAACCCTCAAAGGGGGAGTTAGGGAAGTTATTGCCACTGAAACTTTGCATCGTTTGGGTGTCAACACGTCTCGCACTTTTTCCCTCATGGAAACGGGGGAATCCTTATGGCGCGGTGATGAACCTTCTCCCACTCGCGCCTCAGTTATGGTAAGATTAAGTCATTCTCATATTCGTTTCGGTACTTTTGAGCGTTTACACTATCTGCAACGGGCGGATTTAATCAAGAATTTGTTAGATCATGTGATCTATTATTATTATCCTCATCTCAGTAGAGAAGATAATCCTTATGAGCAATTTTATGCTGAATTGGTGCAACGCATAGCGCACCTCGCCAGTGAGTGGATGATGGCTGGTTTTTGCCATGGCGTATTAAATACTGATAATATGTCTATTACAGGGGAAAGTTTTGATTATGGACCATTTGCTTTTATCAATACTTATGATCCTCAATTTATTTCTGCCTATTTTGATTATAGTGGGCGTTATTGTTACGGCAATCAACCGTTAATTTGTCGCTTAAATTTGGAAAAATTACAAGTGCCTTTATCCCTCGTTATGTCGTCTGAAGTAATGGGGAGGGCGCTGGATAAATTTGATTTTTATTATGAAAATAATTATCAAAAACTAATGTTAAGAAGATTAGGTTTAACTAATTTTAAAGAGAATGAATTAAACTCTAAATTAGTCGAGGAAACAGTCAAATTATTAAAAGAATCACAAACTAATTATCATCAGTTTTTCGCTCATATCAAGGAAGAATTTAATTATGGTTGGCAAGAGAAAGCAGATTTAATTTTAGAAAATCAAAATTTATCTTCTAGTAACTTTAAAAATTGGCAATATTTATATCATCAAGCCTTAAAACCACTAAGCAAAGAAGAATTAAATCAAGTACATGATACTTTAAATAAATATAATCTTAAAGTGATTCCCACTCGTGCAATTATTGAAGAAATTTGGCAACCCATTAACGATGAAGATAATTGGGATTTATTCAACGAATTTTTAGCGCTGATTCAAGATTAAACGTATCAATCAAAAGGTAATGAATAATTAATAATTAATTATTCATTATTATCTCCCCTTTCTCCCTTTCTCCCTTTCTCCCTTTCTCCCTTTCTCCCTTTCTCCCTCTTCTGAGAAACATAATCCCCTACAGGGGTATTGCAAAAATAAAGAAATTACTTGACAATAAAAAAAAGCCTTTTTAGGTTGAACTTATGTCAAAAAAATTTTTGTGGTTAGGTATTTTATGCTTCGGTTTGACAGTGAAAAGCGCCCCTCGCGCCATGGCACACGGTGTCGAAGCTAGTTTTCAATCAGTGGAAGCCATATCAATATTGGCGCGCTTCGACTCAGGGACACCATTTAGTAATGCTCAAGTAGTCGTGTATGCTCCCAATGACCCCCAGAATCCTTATTTACATGGTGTAACAGATGAAAATGGTAAATTTGTCTTCCCCATAGATAAAGCTATTACAGGGTCATGGGCGGTAAAGGTGAGGAGCGCTGGACATGGTACGATTATTAATATACCCGTAGAAGCAACTACCGTTAACACAAATAATACTCAAGAAATAGAGGCAACTATTGATATTAACAGCGAAAATAGCGATAAGTCTGCCGTAACAAACAATTCTCAAAATTCTACTATGTCAACGGCTTCATCTCCTAACGCCTCCCAAAAAATCCTGATGGCAGTTTCAGGAGTATGGGGTTTTGTTGGCACAGCTTTATTTTTTTCTCGCAAAAGTTAGCTAAATCTCTGAATTATTGTTGACAAATTTTAACGAATTATGCACATTCCTGATGGATTATTACCTCCTAGTATAGCCATTTCCGGTTATGCGGTGACAGGAGGTTTAACATGGTTTTCTCTGCGTCAAATTAAACGAAATCCCGACTATCAACAAGAAATACCTAAAGCATCTTTATTAACGGCGGTTTTTTTTGTTTCTTCTTTGATTCATATTCCGATTCCTCCTTTTAGTATTCATTTAATTTTAAATGGTTTGATGGGAATTATTTTAGATTATTTTGCTTTTCCGGCAGTATTAACTGGTTTATTTTTTCAAGCTGTATTTTTCCAACATGGTGGTTTATCTACCCTTGGAGTTAATGCCGTTATTATGGGTTTACCTGTTTTTATTGCGAGTTATTTATCCTTTCTTAGTCAAACTAAATTGTTTAAACATCTTTGGACAAAAAATGTTTTATTTTTTCTGATTGGTGCTTTAACTCTTTTCTTTTCTGCTTCGATTTTTGTATTAATAACAGTGACTAATATTTCCCCTGATTTAAACGTAAAAATGGAACAAACCGCTATTTTTTCTTCTCTGATTCCTTATGGATTCCAAGCTATTATTGAAGGGATAATTACCGTTATGGTGATTTCATTTTTACTGAGAGTTAAGCCTGAAATTTTACCACCATCGAAGATTTAAAGTAACGGTGGAGGGCGCTTTACTCAGGTCAATATAGTTAATACAATTCCACATTTTGGTAATAAATATTGCTTAATCTTATTACTCCATCTAATGATATTGCTCCTATCATTGATATATTTTTAGCTCTTTTTTCTTTTAAGATTCATTGTTTCGGAAAGTAACAAAAGAGGGGCATAAGCCCGGAAATAAATTTCATGGCGGTTCATGAAATAATCATTAAAATACTATTTAAAATAGCTTGTTTTTGTTCATTATCATAACCCCAACGGGTTAAAAACTGTTGGTAAATGCCCTCACTATTGTTGATTGTTTTTTTCATTTCTGCTAATTTTTGCTCAACTTCTACTAAGTTTAATTCTTCCATTAAAACTATAGTTCTTTTGGTCACTGTTTGTGAACTTTCTGCCATGACTAAATCATCATTACGTTGATGGGTAATTGCCATTGCCGTTGACATTGCTAAATTTTTGACTAATAATTCACTGACAATATCAGCAGATGATTTTAAACCCTCGATAATACCCATTGAAACGTTATCAACTACGGGAAGGGCGCTGGTTAAATAAGTCACAAAAAAACCTCTTGCTCCATTGTCAGATGCTACCAAAGATTTAACTATATTTTCTTGGTTTTTTTCATCTAAAGTGGGAAGATTTTGTATAAATTTTTCTGTTAAATTAATGGCTTCTTCAAAGGAAATATTAATGTCAGCAATCATTTTCATATCTATTAAAATATTTTGAGCTTTGTCCTACTTTTAAATTACAAAAACAAGGGGCTTCAGCCCCTTGCTTCTAATATTAAATATTACTTCTTTCTGCTATGGGTGAGGGGGAGAAATATTACTCCCAACTCCAGCGCAAAATATTAACCATGAGAAGATATTTAATGCCTTCGAGAAACCAAAAACCTTCATGCCAAGAAATCATGGCTTGAGGCATTTCTACGGCAGAGGTAAACTCATTAAAAGATAATCCCCAAGCGCTTAAATGGGGGGTGAAAACGTAAGTATAGGCAAGGGCAATAAAAAATAATAAATTGGCAAATAAAAGGAAAAATATTTGTTTGCGTTGGTTGAATCGATGTTGGAAGTAGTAGGCTAAGGCTACGGTGACTACCAGAGAAGCGCAGATTATTTCTAAGCGATTGAAAATGCCAAAAAGAATATATCCCGCACTGGCAAAACCGCCATCATTCATCATGCCACCCATTGATAGAGAGGGAATTAATACAAAGTCTAATAGTAGGCTACCGCTAATCCAAAAGGCGAGGGCGCTGGTAACTATACTGTGCCAATTTAACTCTTTGTTGATTATTTTTTCAGATATATTCATAATTGATAATTCCTATTTTTCACCTATACTATTACCTTAACTTATTTTATTCTCTTTTTTTGTTAAGTATTTTAACAGTTTCTATAAAGTTTAATTAAGTTATTTTTTCAAGAATATTTACATAACTAGGGTCTGCTGAAAAACCAAAAGTAATGGATAATAGAAGGAGTGAAGAAGCAAGTGTTTTCTAAATTCTAAATTCTCAATTTTTCCCCCTTTGCCCTTTCTCTTGCCCTTTTGATTCTGTAACAATTTGTTGATAAATCTTAATAATTGTTTCAGCGCCCTTCCCCCATGTATATTGTTGTTGCACGAGATTAAAACCGTTTTCGCCTCTTTGTTTTCTGTCTGCTTCGTCGGCTAAAGCGAGGGTTAATTGTTGATATAAGTCATCTTCTGTCAATTTACATACCCAACCGGCATTATATGTTTTGATAGTATCGCTAATGTAAACTTGATCCGAGATTACCACAGGAAGGCGACGGGCGCTGGCTTCCACTACGGCAATGCCGAAGTTTTCGTAATGGGATGGTAGCACAAATAAATCCGCTATTTCTAATAAGGCTTGTTTATTTTCCCCTCTGACAAAGCCTGTAATAGTG
Source organism: Cyanobacterium sp. T60_A2020_053 (assembly GCA_015272165.1). Taxonomy (NCBI): domain Bacteria; kingdom Bacillati; phylum Cyanobacteriota; class Cyanophyceae; order Chroococcales; family Geminocystaceae; genus Cyanobacterium; species Cyanobacterium sp. T60_A2020_053. The sequence goes on along the minus strand of JACYMF010000053.1, from coordinate 11,325 downwards.
GTACATTTTTCTAATGGTGATTGTTTGATTTCTGCTTTAATCTTTTCCTCATAATCTTGGTCTTGAGGATTACCTCCTGCTAAAATAAAATGAAATTCTTGATTAGATAACGCTAATTTTTTTAAAGCAGGTATCAGTAAATTTAAGCCTTTTTTTGGTTCAATTCTTGACATAAACAAGATTAATATTTTATCCCTTGGTAAAGCAAATTTATTATAAATAAAGTCATTATCAATTAGGTTTGGCTCAATTTTAACCCCTAACGGAATAATTGCTTTGTTAATTTTTGCTCCGAATGTAACGGATATTTCTGCTTCACGGGCGCTGGTAAAATGGAGGAGGGCGCTGTTTTTTAAGTTGCTTTTTTCAAGGGTATAACCATAGATATATTTAAGTATTTTTTTCTTGGCTAAATCTTTAGGGTCTAATGTGCCTAAAGGTCTTAAAATATAAGGTAGTTTTTGCTGATGACAAACCTTAGCGGAAAAGGTACTAAGGGGAGAAAATAAAGCATGAATATGGGCAATATCATAATTTTTGCCGTGGCGAGATAACCATTTTAATAATGGTAAGGAAAATTTATAACGTTTGAAGGGAAAACAGGGAAAATAAATAATTTGATAACCGTTTTGTTGTTGAGGAATTTCTAATGGTACATCTAATGGTAATTGTCCTTGATCTCCATTGGTATTAGTCGTAATTATTGTTACCTCTTGTCCTTGTTGAGCGAGACTTTCCGATAATCCTAATACCATTTGAGAAGGACCACCATAAACTAAAGAAATCGAGGGAATAATTTGTAATATTTTCACTTTTAAAAGTTGTTTATTAACGCTAAAAACGGAAATGAAAAAAGGATAAAGAGCAAAGGGGAATAATCTCAAGTTCGGATAATTAGTTATCAAAAAATTGTATCTTCTCCCTACACCCACCGTGTAATGAATTACACGGCTAACAAAATTACGTTCAATAAATTGAACTAAGATTATTTTTGATTGGTTTATATGTAGCAATCCTAAATCATTTGTGAGAATAAAAAGGGTTATAGTAAGTGCCTCCTAAAACCCAACGATTACGCAAAACACCTAGATTTATAAGCACTACTCCTGACTCCTGACTCCTGACTCGTACCTTTACAATAATCTCACATCACAACTCAAATAGGTTCGCTATAGTTATTTCAAATAAGATTGAGACAAATTTTGCGATAATTCTTAGTAATAAAAAACTGTCTCATTATTATTTAAAACGAGTATAAGTGATCAAAGCAACTTGAATAAGAATTAATAATTAATGGGCAACAGATAAAGATTTAATTATCCATTGTCAATTAGCTATTAAGCCCTATTTGAATTGTAACTTAGGCTTAATATTAAAATTTGATGGAGAAACGGCTTGTATTTTGCCCTCTTCAATGCGCCAACAACAATCAGCAATAGGTAATAAATCACTAGCATCATGGGTAACAATTAATAATGTCCAATGTTGCTTTAATTTTGCCAATAAGTTTACCAGTTGGTCTCTCATTAACCAATCCAATCCAGCCGTGGGTTCATCTAGTAACAATATACTAGGTTGACGAATTAACTGCACAGCGAGGGATAATCGGCGCTGTTGTCCACCACTGAGGGCATGGGGGGGAGTATCATAATTAAGATGACTTAAGCCCACTTCCGTTAAGGCTTCTTTTACTTTAACGGCACTAAGTTCGGGATGTCCTAGTCGTAATTCCTCTAAGATGTTACTACCGCAAAAGTGTCTTTCGGGAAATTGAAATACTAATCCACTCAATTGTTGCAATTCCAGCGCCCCTAACCCCTCCTCACCCCAAAAAATTTCTCCTTCTGTATGTTCGGCTAAACCTGCTAAAATTTCTAGTAAGGTTGTTTTACCTGATCCACTTGTACCAACGATTAAACCTAACTTTTGGGGAGCTAATTCGAGGCTAATATTACTGATAATAGGTTGAGGTGTGGCGGCGGGATGATAGGAGACATTTTTCAAACAAAGCATACTTTACGCTACAATCAAATTGATTATTTACCCTTCATGATAATTGATCCCTGTACTATGAGTAAGTTTTACGATCACAATGCAAAAATCAACGCTTCCTTCTTGTCTCGTTGCTACGGTAAAGGGCGTTTAATTTTGAGCGGTATTTGTTTATCTGTCTTGTCTCTAACTTATTCTATCTCTCCTAGCTTTGCTGGTGATCCTTTTCGCACCGAAAATCCTCGCAACATTGGCGCCACCACCGAAAAGGCTTTTAATGCTTTATTCTTAGAAGGTGATTATCCCCAAGCTAAAACCTATTTAGATCAAGCTAAGTTAACGGAAAAAAATGATCCCCTCGTTCCAGCACTTCGCGCCTCCCTCGCTTATACTGAGGAGGATTGGGCCAATATGGAATTCTACGCTGATGAAACTGTTAAGGTGGCAAGGGCGCTGGAAAAAGATGATCCTCTCCGTAGTAATCTATATTTGGCAGTAGGTAATTTTTTACAAGGTGCTTATAAGTTTCAAAAACAAGGACCTTTGGCGGCTTTAAGTCAATTACAGTCAGTTTTTAAGTATTTTGAACGAGCAGAAAATATTGATGGGAGCGATCCTGAGTTAAATTTAATTAAGGGCTATTTTAATCTTATTTTAGCGGTGAATTTACCTTTTTCTAGTCCATCTCAAGCTATTAGTCAATTACAGCAATATGCTGGTCCTGAATTTTTGGTTAATCGTGGCATTGCTGTGGCTTACCGAGATTTAAAAGATTATGATGCGGCACTGGTTTTTGCTGATAAAGCCTTAGCTAATACTCCAGATAATCCTGAAATTTATTATTTGAGGGGGCAAATTTTGCGAGAAAAAGGTATGAGGGATAAAAATGTCCCTACTTTGGAACGGGCGCTAGAAAATTTCAATACTGCTCTTGCTAAACTAGAACAAATGCCTGTTAACGCGGCTCAAGTTCCTTTGCAAAGAGATCATCGTGCTACAGTAGAGATGATTGCTCAATTAAAACAACAATCTCCCATTGATCAATCTTCTTTAAATAATATTTCTCAGTGATGAGTTTTTGAATTAACGCCCCGACAACCCGTGCGCCCTTCACCGTGGAATGAAGCAAGAGAAGGAGGTGTTATGAACAATTGACAATGATAATATTGTACTATTTTAGTGGGGAAGTTTATAAGCCCCATTGATGTTTAAGTACATCCTTGTACATATTTTCCCTAACTAACATTTCCTCATACAATTTAACCAGAAAATCTCTGGCTTGGTCTTGACTCATTTGGGCTACCTGAGTCTCAAATGACCTCAAGTTGAATTGTTGTTCTAAGGATAATTGGGCAGAATTAGACATAATGACAACTCCTTTTCTTTTATAACAAAGGTATTATCCTTTACCTCAATTTTTACATTGCGGTTTTGGGATAATTACTCCTATACTAACCATTTTTTCTCCACAAAATGCTCAATTTGAACAAATAAGTATTTTTACTCATTGACAAGATGATAAAGTAATGTAATTTTGAAGGGCAAAGATTTTCAAAGGGCAAAGGTTTAAAGACTAAAGTCTTTGATTTATAAGCATTTCACCTGACACCTGACACCCGAAACCTGACACCTCTCCTCACCAAGATACTTGTTAATCAATGCCTACTTGTCATAATCTGGAGATGATTCGGCAGCCTTGAGAGATTGACTGCCAGAGGTATAAGAAGTAATGGGAATGGGTTTTGATTGTTGAGATTTCATATTGTCTTGACGGCGCTGGGCGGTTTTTTCTTCGGTGGTATTTTCCGCTACGACTTCATATAATTTGGCTAATTTTTCTTGTTGATTGGCTTTGCGCAGAATACGCCCCAATCTTTGCACATATTCCCTTGTGGAGCCTGTACCTGATAAGATTACCGCAATTTTGGCATCAGGTACATCAACACCTTCGTTTAACACATGGGAAGCCACAATAATTTTATAATCTCCTTCTCGATATTTGGTCAAGATTTGATGACGTTCTTTGACGGGGGTTTGATGGGTAATAGCTGGGATGAGAAATTGTTGGGAAATACGGTAAACCGTGGCGTTATCATTGGTAAAGATTAACATTTTGTCGGGGTGGTGGGCGCTGATTAATTCGCTTAATACGGTTAATTTACCAGCTGTGCCGGAGGCTATTTCTTTGCTTTCTCGGTGCGCCATCATCGCCCTTCTACCGCGTGCTGATTTGGCACTGGCTTTGATGAAATTTTGCCATCCTTCTAAGCCAGAAAGATATATTTTTTCTTCTTTTAAAAATTCGTTGCGAGTTTTGATGGCTTCTTCATAGCGTTGTTTTTCTGCGGGGGATAATTTAACTTTGATGGGGATAATTTCATATTCGGCAAGGGCAATTTTGCTTAAATCTTCGGGGCTTTTGCGGTAAACTACTTTACCAATTAATTGATCTAAAAGGCGATGACTACCGTCTCCCCTTTCGGGTGTGGCGCTTAAACCGAGGCGATAAGGGGCGATGGATTCTTCGGCAATGACTTTAAAAAAGTCCGTTGGTAAATGGTGGCATTCGTCAAATATCTGCAAGGCGTAATGGTTGCCTAAATGTTGGGCGTGAATGGCTGCGCTGTGATAGGTGGCGATGAGGAGAGGGGCGCTGTCGTGGCTTCCGCCTCCTAATAAGCCTACTTCCACCTTAGGAAATGCTTGTTCAATTTGAGCATACCACTGGTGCATCAAGTCGAGGGTAGGCACGACAATTAGAGTGGTGTAAGGGGTTACAGCGATTGCCATTTGAGCAAGATAGGTTTTTCCTGATGCGGTGGGTAAAACGATGACTCCTTTTCTCCCAGCGCCCTTCCACTGAGTCAAGGCTTCCTGTTGATGTTCATAGGGTGTTTTGGTTAAATTATTATTATTGATCTCAATATTAAAAAATTCTTTGGCATCATCAATAAATTTGATCCCTTCTGCTTCTAATTTTTCGATCAAATCTGGGTAGGAGGGCGCTGGAATGCGGAATTTTTCCACCCTGTCATCCCATGTGGCAAAATCTATCCATGCTTTTCCTTTCGGTGGCGGATGTAGTAATAATGTGCCTCGATCATAAGTTAATTTGGACAGGCGCACCATGATTAAGGTTTATGCAAAATATTTATTGATACTATTTTAATGGACAATGATGAAGTTCATCAATGCTGAGTATTTATGTTTGATAATATTTGTAAATTTCTAGCAGAAAATTTTAGAGATGATTTAGTGACGTGGTTATTAGGTAATCCCATCAAACTGACGGAATTAAAACCGACAGAATTATCCATTGAACCCATTAGGGCTGATTCTTTGATATTATTGCAGTCTGATGATTTAGTCTTGCATACAGAGTTTCAGACGGGCGCTGATGAAACGATGCCCTTTAGAATGTTAGATTATCGAGTGAGGGTTTATCGCCGTTATCCTAATAAAAAAATGCGTCAAGTGGTGATTTATTTGCGCCCGACTAATTCGCCGTTGGTACAACAAAATAGTTTTCAATTAGAAGAAACTTCCCATCGATTTGAGTTGATTCGTCTTTGGGAAATTCCTCCAGATAATTTTTTGAAATATCAAGGATTATTGCCATTTGCGGTGCTAACTCAAACAAATGATCCTAAAATAGTATTAAATCAGGTGGCGGGCGCTATTGATGAGATTATGGATAGAAATACTAAAAGTAATCTGACAGCAGCTAGTGCCATTTTAGCGAACTTAGTCATGGAAAAAAATATTATCAACACTATTTTAAGGAGTGATATTATGCAAGAATCAGCTATTTATCAAGAAATTTATCATTCTGGAGAATTAAAAGGAAAGTTGGCAGGAAAGCAGGAGGAAAAGGAAAGGGTTGCTTTAAGTTTACTCCGACAAGGAATTAGTTTTGATGTCATTGCTAACGCTACTGAATTACCTTTAAAAACCATTGAAATTTTACAAAAAGTCGTTACTCAAAATGATAATTAGGATTTGCTGAAAAAGTATTTTGATAAGGATAGGTGTCGGGTTTCAGGTTTCAGGTGAAATGCTTATGAATTAAAGGGTTAAGCCAAATCATTATTTTTCATAAATTGCTGATTTGCATTAAAAATTTTTGATTAAGATATTAGAAATACAGATTTTTTGGCAAAAAAAGATTATTTTTGGCACTTTTTTTGAGTTTTATTGTGCTTAAACCCTTGTCTAATCAAGGGTTTTGATTTATTCAGCAGACCCTAATTATGAAAAAAGCTATATTTGCTTTAATCATAGATTTTGTTGGGTTTCCTTCTGTCAACCCAACCTACTTTTAAAAAGACCAATAGTTAACAATATTGCCCCATTGTCCGCTCAAAATTGACCACATCAACAAAGTAACACCGATAATGATGGTCAAAACATAAAATTGAGATTGACCAGAAGTATTATACTTCAAAGCATTACCACTAAAAATTGCCATTAAACTAACCAGATTTACTGTACCATCAACAATATAACGGTCAAACCAAGTTGTTAAACGTGAAGCGCCCGTCACCATAGCCACCACCGTATATTGATAAATTGTCTCTAGGTAAAAATCATAAGCAAATAAATCTTGTGCAAAACGAATCACCTTATTTAGAGGTCGATCCCAAGCACGATGAAGAGTTAAACTAAATCCTATCACAACCCCCAGCGCCCCTGACCCCAACAGTAACGGTAGAGCAAAATTTAAAAGAGGTTGCGGGTAATTTTCTAAACGGGGAATAGGATTTAACCACAAAGAATAACCATAAGGCACAAGGGGAGTTAAAAGAGTAATAATCGTTAAACTTACCATAGGAACAGCCATCGTCCAAGGTACTTCCGGCGCCATTCTTGTTTTTGGTTGACAATTACCGAGAAACACGAGACGAAAAACCCTTGTAAAATTAATAGCATTAATTAAATTCACCCCCAAAATCAACATCAATAGCCAAGTAGGCATTAGCCAATCTCCGTTAAACCAACGTTGGAAAGTAAAAAACATTCCTAAAGGTAATAACCCCACAATTCCTGCACTACCTGTCATATAAGCAATAGTTGTTGCCGGCATTTTTGACCATAAACCGCCAAATTCTGTGATATTTTGCCCACTGGTAGTGGAAATAACCGATCCAGCGCTCATAAATAATAAGGCTTTAGCGATACCATGGGTTAACACCACCAAAAAAGCAATATCCACATGACCCAAACCCACGGCAATAAATGCTAAACCTAAATAAGCACTGGTAGAATGGGATAAAGCGCGCTTTAAATCCAACTGCGCCAAGGCAATTAAAGAGCCACCGATGGCGGTAATTGCCCCAATAATAATTAACGCATCTGCGGAAATAGGGGAAAGGGTAAATACAGGCTCTAATTTAATTAGTACGTAAGCACCAGCCGAGACTACCACGGAATTACGCATGATACTAGCAGGGTTAGGTCCTTCCATGCCTTCATCTAGCCAGAGATTGAGGGGAAATTGAGCGCACTTCCCTGTAGGACCAGCAATTAGCGCTAAACCCAATAAACTAGCAGTAAAATCGGATAAGGGGTGAGTTTTTGCCCAAGTGCCTAACTCGGAAAAGGTTAACCCAGCACCATAGCTGGATAATGCCACTAATCCCATCAATAAAATAATGTCTCCTACTCTTTTAGTCAAAAAAGCATCTCGTGCTGCTGTCACTACCAAGGGTTGTGCATACCAAAATCCCACCAGTAAATAAGTTGATAGGGTTAAAAGTTCTAATAAACCGTATGTCAGCAGTAGGGAATCACTCAAGGCAATACCACCGATGGCTGCCTCAAAAAAGCCCATCAAGCCGTAAAAACGGGCTAGTGACCAATCTTTTTCCATATAACCGAGGGCGAAAAATTGGGCAATGAGACTAATTAGTGAGACAAGGGTGAGGGCGCTGATACTTACAGGGGAAATTTCAATGGCTAAAGATAATTCTAAATCAGCAATAGTAAACCAAGGAAAAGTAATATTTATTGGTGGATTATTGATAATATAATTTAAAACAAAACTACCATGAACTAATGACAGCAATGTCACAAAAATGTTAATGTAGGCAGCCGGGCGCTGTCCTGTTCGTTTGATAAAACCTAGACTCCATGGAAATACCAACAAAGCGCCCACCAAACAATACAAAGGAATTAACCAAACATATTTAACAAAAAAATCAGTCATTTTTTATAAAAAATTAATTAATAGTATAAAAGTTTACCCTTCTCAAGCAGTGGTTTAGAGAGGTTAAGTTATAAAATAGCATTTTCTTATCGTATTTCGGGCTTCTAGCCCGAACAAAGTTGATGTCGATTGAAGTAAAAAAGCTGATAATTTAATCTAAAAAATTAATTAAAAGTGGACTAATTTCTTTAGAAAAATGCTCTTGAGGATAATGTTTTGCTTCAGGTAATTTAAGTAAATTTAAATGTTTATTATTACTTTTAACTAACTCTTCTACTGAATCAATTTCTAACCAAGGGTCTTGCTCTCCCCACAAAATTAAACAGGGTTTTTGCCATTGTTTTAAACCTGTTTCAATCTCTTTCATCATATCAGCAAACTGCATTTTTTTGATAATTGTCACCATTGTTCTACCCGCTAAAGATGACGTAACAATCGGTTTACGATAATAGGCTAAATTTTCATCAGAAATAACAAAACCGCAACCTTTTTCGAGAGTCCGATCTACAAATAAAGGGTCTTGGGTAATCATGTCACCCAAAAATGGAACGCCCCATTGTTTGATTAACCAAGGAATTTTAGCATCGCTAGTTATGGGTGTATTTAGTATGATTAATTGGTTAATTTTATCGCTGTTTTCTAAAGCATATTTAATACCAATATGAGCTAAGAAACCTTGAACTACTAAATTTATTTTGTCAGTTTCAAAACTATCTATAAAATCCCTTAGCGTCCTCCCATAAGCGAAAGGAGTATAAGCAAAGTCACGGGCGCTGGGTTTATCAGAATTAGCCCAACCTAGCCAATCTGGGGCAACGGCATCATAACCATATTCTGCTAGTTTGGGCATGATTTCTGTCCAACAAAAACTTTGAGATGGTAAGCCATGTAATAAAAATACAGGATACTTTGAGCTTTTTTCCTCTGGAGAAATAGCACGATAAAACCACTCAAATTCATTGATTTTTACTTTATTTTCAGTTATTTTCACTATTAAACGATGGATTGGTAATGGGAAATTGATAATTAATTATACTCCCCTTCTCCTTTTCTTTTGTTACACTTCGCCAATAGCGCGACGAATTAAACTTCTAGCAACCGATTGAGTGCCAGTATGTTCAAAATAATTAGTTGACATATCCAAAAAAGCTGCGAGATAGTCTAATTGATCTTCAGAAAATTCTACAAAATTTTGTAAACTACCCGTTACTTTTGTGCGGGTGAGGTGGTGGGCGCCCACCAAACCAGTCATCCAACCCGTCACACTATTAAAACTGCGCCCGATAAATTCCAATTTTTTGGCAGGATTCCCCCCCGGTATCATGTCATTAACTTTAGCAAAAGCGGAATTATTGCCCAATTCTTGAGGAGAAAGATTATTGAGGGTGGATTGCACTTGCAGGATAAAATCAGCCCCAAAGGGTACAATACCATCGATACAGACTAGCGCTACCATGCGTATCAAAGCCTCTTTCTCGTATTGTTGTAATGCTTTGACAAAATCACCGATGCTGTCGCCGGGTAAGCCATTAAGCTGACAAAAAGCCACCACCTCCACCACTAACTTGATAGCTAAATCCAGCGCTTGTGCTTTTTCATTGTTGGGAGTAAGACGATTAAGAAAACTTAAAAAACCAATTTTTGAGCCCACTTTATTGGCTAAAGCCGCCGCACCTAAAGCATAATCTGCGGTATCTACGGTTTGATATAACCAAAGAGCTTTTTGATAACCTTCATTTTTATCATTATATAACCATACGGTACGGTCACCAATTTTCTGAATCCATTTTTCATCTTTTTCCCCACTAATATCTTTAATCATTTGTTCAAAATTAGTGGGATTTTTCCACTGCCCAGGCGCTACAAAATCTAAAGATTTTAACATTAAAGTAGTAATGTTATTTGTGGGTAAATTATCGACTATTTCATAAATTGCTTTACTCATTTTTTCTCCTCTATAAACATTTTATATTTGACTAATTTTTCTACCATCTAATAAATTAGAATTATACGGAACTAAGTTAATCGATTATTATTTTAAGGTGGCTAAACCATTAAGATCAAATTTACTAAGCCACATTTCTCGGTCAGCAATGGTAAAATTATCAGAAGTTGAACGCACGGTAACTTGAAAACGATCAGCAACGAGAAGGGAAGTGCGCTGAGAGCCTTTTTGTGCCAAAGGATAACCATTAATCTCTTTGTCACTATTAACAAAATCCTCTTTTGCAGAAGGATTGCTAGTGGTATCAAAAACGGTAAAAACTGCTATATCTTCACCAGATTCTTTTAAAACGGCTTCCACAAAACCAGTTTTTTCTTGGGTAAAAATACGCTCAAAATTACCTTCATTACTAGGAAAAAATTTATTAAAACCAGCGCCCTCCACCGCATTATCAGCAGTGGCAGTATTGCGATTACCTTGCTCTAAACTTTCTTGTTGTGCGCCTTCAAAACGGGAGGGTGCTTGATTATTACAAGCTGAAAGAGTGAGACTACAAATCAGCAGTAAAGAAATTAATAGATGAGGTATTTTTTTCATGGTCAATACTTAATATTAATGATTTTATTGTAACAAAATAGTAAAAAATTATTTTACTAATAGTAATGTTAACAAACTCATGTATGATAACGTAAAATAAGAGCAAAAAGACATATCCCTCTTTTCTCACTTTCCGAGAACATTTGCCATTATGAAATTACAAGACCTTTATTAGCAAAATGTTTCAAGATTTTTTAAGTAATAAAAATTATCATAATTTAAAAATGGCTAAAACTATATCTATTAAAGCAACTTGATCGGAAAGTGACAGATCAGGGATAATAGGTTTTCCATCCATAAAAAAGGGAATATATTGGTTTAGAATAAAATGGCGAAGACTACTGACAAATCATGAGATAATCTGAATGAAAAAATAAAGTAAGAGAAAAAAAGTGTCTAAGCTAAGACGCACCTATTTGGTAATATAGAGCCTTTTATAATGAACAAATTGACACTCCCACCACTAAACCCTACGGGTTATAGTGGGGGATTCTTGGTTCACCGACTCGCCGTTAGACGACAGGTTTGCACCAATCGCCCAAGAGGGCAAATCTCCCCAAGCGTATGTTCCCGTATGCCCTACGGT
>JACYMF010000052.1 GCA_015272165.1 Cyanobacterium sp. T60_A2020_053 | reverse complement strand
TAATCAAATTTTGATTAGTCTAGTTAAGTGTCTGTGAGGTAAGAATCCCCCATCAAATCAAAGATTGTGATGGGGGAGTGTCAAAATCAGCAATACCCAGGAGATGACAAAAAAAGCCATGATTAGTTAAAATTAGCCAATATTCTTTTTTTAGGAAACACCCTCTATTCTAAGATTTTGAACAATATAACCCTTTTTCCTCCTTGTTTTGATGTTATCATTGTCGGCTCAGGTGCGGCAGGTTTGTATGCAGCGTTAAGTTTACCAAGTAATTTAAGTATTGCCTTGATTACTAAGGATAAACTGAAGAAGGGTGCTAGTGATTGGGCGCAGGGGGGCATTGCGGCGGCGATTTCTCCCGATGATTCGCCACAACTACATTATCAGGATACCTTGGTGGCGGGCGCTGGTTTGTGTGATGAAGAAGCGGTTAAATATCTGGTAGAAAATGCGGTGACTTCCATCAATTCTTTGCTACAAATGGGAGTAGAATTTGACCGTCACAATCAAGATTTGGCGATGACTTTGGAAGCAGCGCACTCCTTCCCCCGAGTGCTTCATGCGGCGGATACCACGGGGCGCGCTATTGTGTCTATTTTACGCCAAAAAGTCTTAGAAAGTAGTCATATTGCAGTTTATGAACAAGCATACGCTTTAAATTTATGGCTAGACGATCATGGGCAAAGATGTCAAGGTTTATCTGTTTTGTATCAGCAGGAAATTAATTGGTTGGGGGCAAAAGCGGTAATTTTAGCAACAGGGGGGGGAGGGCAGGTTTTTGCCGATACCACCAATCCCCTAGTTAGCACCGGGGATGGGGTAGCTTTGGCATGGCGAGGAGGGGCGCTGGTGAGAGATTTGGAGTTTTTTCAGTTTCATCCCACGGCATTAAAAAAGGATAATGCGCCTCGCTTTTTGATTAGTGAAGCGGTGAGGGGGGAGGGCGCCCATCTCACTGATGCAGAGGGAAAAAGATTTGCTTTTGAGTATCATCCCCAAGGGGAATTAGCACCTAGGGATGTGGTGAGTCGTGCTATTTATAGTCATTTACAGCGCACCAGCGCCCATCCTGCCCTAGATAACGTGTTTTTGGATTTAAGGGAGATTTCCCCTTCTCGTTTAGAATATCGCTTTCCAAATATCATTAATCGTTGTCGGCAATGGGGTATTGATTTATTGACACAACCTATTCCTGTGTCTCCGGCAGCACATTATTGGATGGGGGGGATAGCTGTCAATCTCGATAATCAAACTTCTATGGCTGGTTTATATGCCATTGGTGAAACTGCTAGTACAGGTGTTCACGGTGCTAATCGTTTAGCTAGTAATTCTCTGTTGGAGTGTTTAGTTTTTGGAGAAACTTTAAAAAATCTTGATTTGACGGATATAAAAGCGCCCTCAACTCCTTCTGATTACCATAAATTAAGTTTATCTTCCGTGGAGGAAATGTCAACAGTGCAAAAAATACGACAGGAGTTACCTATTCTGATGTGGGAAAGTGCTGGAATATGTCGTAATGCTTCTCAACTTAACCAAGCGATGGTAGTAATTCAGCAATGGCGCGATTTAATTGCTAATACTTCAAGGGGGAATTTGTTGGGCAATTTACACCCAGAAAACAATTATCAACTGGATAGTTTGGATATGGAAAATCAATTAAAACTCACCACAGAAACCATTAATCTCCTTGACATTGGTTATTTGATTGTGCGGAGTGCGCTGTTTCGCACAGAAAGCCGAGGGGGACATTTTCGCCTTGATTATCCTGATACTGATGATAATTGGCGTTGTCATACTCTCATTCAATATGATCATTTTTTTCAATCTAAAATTTAAGTCAAAAGGGCAAAGGTTAATTAGGTGATGCTGAAAAAATATTTTGATAACCACGACGTAAGCAAATTTAATGGTAGTCCAAGTTATGTTGAAATTTACCTTTGCCCCTTACCCTTTTGACTTAAGATTGCCATAGGATAGTTATAATAAAAAATAAAACTTCATGGTGTCTTTTCAGCAAGAATTTTCCCTATTACTTCGGGCTTGTTATCCCCTAATATACATCTCCAGTACTGAAGAAGAAAGAGTGGAAAAATCCATCGCTCAAATTATCCAAAGCATGGGTAATCGTCATACTTATGTGTGGGATTTTGTAGAAGGTTATCAAGATAACCCCAACAATAGCAACTTTGCCAAACGAAATCCCTTACAGGCGCTGGAATTTGTGGAAAAGTTACCAGAAAATACAGGAGGAGTGTTTATTCTGAGGGATTTTCACCGCTTTTTAGAAGATATTTCGATTTCTCGTAAATTGCGTAATTTGGCTCGTAAATTAAAGGCACAACCGAAAAATATTATTATCATCGCTGAAGACATTAAACTCCCTAATGAATTACGAGAAGTTTTTACGGTAGTTGATTTTCCTTTACCTCAAGCCCAAGAAATTAAACAGGAAATTGAGCGTTTAATGTTTAATCAATCTTTGCCTGAAGAATTATTGATAGAGTTAGTTAAGGCATCTCAAGGTTTATCGTTAGAACGCCTTAGAAGGGTGTTAACAAGAGCCATTGCTCAAAACGGCAAATTAGAACTAGAAGACGTAGAACTTATCTTAGAAGAGAAAAAACAAACTATTCGACAAACAAAAATACTAGACTACTACCCTACCCAAGAGCAAATTTCGGATATTGGTGGTTTGGATAATTTGAAGGAGTGGTTATTGAGAAGGGGAGGTTCTTTTTCTGAGGCGGCGCGCGCCTATGGTTTACCCTATCCTCGTGGGTTGCTATTGGTGGGGATTCAAGGCACGGGAAAATCTTTGACGGCGAAAGCCATTGCACATCATTGGCATTTACCGTTATTGCGTTTGGATGTGGGGCGCTTGTTTGCTGGTTTGGTGGGGGAATCGGAGTCACGCACTCGTCAAATGATTGGTATTGCAGAGGCTTTATCTCCTTGCATTCTTTGGATTGATGAGATTGATAAGGCTTTTTCGGGCGCTGATGGTAGGGGAGACTCTGGCACCACTAGCCGTGTGTTTGGTACTTTTATCACTTGGTTAGCGGAGAAAAAAAGCCCAGTTTTCGTAGTGGCTACTGCTAATAATATACAAAGTTTACCTCCCGAAGTGCTACGAAAAGGACGCTTTGATGAGATATTTTTTGTGGGTTTACCGAATCAACCAGAAAGGGAAGCCATTTTTAAGGTGCATCTTAACCGATTGCGCCCCCATAATCTAAAAAATTATGATTTATCCAGACTGGCTTATGAAACGCCAGAATTTTCCGGCGCTGAAATTGAGCAAACTATTATTGAAGCGATGCACTTAGGTTTTAGTCAAAATCGCGATTTTACTAATGAGGATATTTTAATGGCTGCTAGTCAAATTGTACCTTTAGCGCGCACCGCCCGAGAGCAAATCGCTTTTTTGGAAGATTGGGCGACTTCTGGCAAAGCGCGCCTCGCCTCCCGCAATTATCTTAATTTGAGTTAATTGTTGGTTTTAGGTGTCAGGTGTCGGGTGTCGCGGTGTCAGGTTAAAGAATTGACAAGAAACTTATGTTTATTGATCTTTTTCTTGTACAAGAGTCTATGGAGGGAAGGGTTTTAAACCTGAAACCTGCTACCTAGGTGTTGCTGAAAAAGTGCAATCGTGAGGTGAAGGGCAAAGGGCAAGGGGCAAAGGTTTTACGCAGAATGAAACCTAGAAAAAGTGCCAAAAATAGTCTTTTTCTCTAAAAATACTGTATTTTTTCCATCCCCATCAAAAGTCATTGATACAAATGAGCCATTGATGAAAAATAAATAGGGTCTGCTGAATAAATCAAAACCCTTGTCTAATAAAGGTTTTAAGCACAATAAAACTCAAAAAAGTGCCAAAAATAATCTTTTTTTGCCAAAAAATCTGTATTTCTGATCCCCTAATCAAAAATTATTGATACAAATGAGCAATTTATGAAAACTAACTATTTGGCTTAATTCTTTAATTTATGAGCATTTCACCTGAAACCTGACACCCGAAGCCTGACACCTCCCCTCACCACTCCACTTTTTCAGCAAACCCTAAATAATAAAATTATTTTCTTGCCCTTGGGAGGCTTGGCGACTACGCGCATCATAGTATAAGTCAGCTAAGGTGATGTGATTAAGAGATTCTTGCATTTTCTCATTGATTTTACGCCATAGAGTGACTGTCACCCAATCAGCGCCCGTCGCCTCATCTTGTAATAATGGTATCGACTCCAAATTTTCTCCCACTGCCAACAAAATTTGTCCTAGTGTTATCTCTTGGGGGGAGTGCGCTAGTTGATAACCACCTTTTGCACCCCGAATGGAATTGATTAATCCAGCTTGACGCATCCTGATTAGTAATTTTTCCAGGAAGGGCGCTGGAATGTCTTGACGTAAAGCAATTTGGCTAACGGCGGAGGGCGCTGAATTTGCTTGTAAACTTAAATCTACTAATGCTTTTACTGCGTAATGTCCTTTTTTCGTTAATTTCACGGCTAGTTTACCCCAGTTCGATGTAAGAAGGCCTGATAAGGGCAGGTTGCAGGTTTCAGACGATGATATAATTCGAGCCAAAAATTGAACCGAAAAAATCAATTAAGATATATTTTTTGTCAATTCTTTCACCTAATACCTAACACCTGATACCTGACACCTCCCCTCACCAAAATACTTTTCAGCAAACCCTATTTATTCATCGCCATTTCAGGATGAGTAGAGAAAAATGTTGCCAAAATTTGTTCAGCAATTTGAGGGCTAGTTAAACCTAAATCAGCATAAGATTGAGCAGGAGTAGCATGATCTACTAAAATATCAGGAATCCCAATACGCTTCAACGGTACATTAATATTGTGATCTAGCAATGACTCAGCCACAGCCGAACCAAAACCACCCATAATACAACCTTCCTCAAGGGTAACAACCTTGCCAATTTTCTCAGCCAAGGGTAAGATTAACTCCTCATCAAGAGGTTTAACAAAACGGGCATTGATAACAGTGGCTTCGATACCATGTTCGCTTAAAATTTCGGCAGTTTGGAGGGCGCTGTTAACCATTGCACCATAACCCAAGAGTAAAATATCATCACCTTGACGCAAAATTTCGCCCTTCCCGATGGGAATATCTTCCCAACCCTCTTCCGCCAAAGGTACACCTAAACCATTCCCACGGGGATAACGCATGGCAATGGCACTATCAGTATAGTTAATGCCAGTTACCGTCATGCGTTGCAATTCCGCTTCATCTTTGGGCGCCATAATCACGAGGTTAGGGATACAACGTAGATAAGCAATATCATACATCCCTTGATGGGTAGGTCCATCAGCGCCCACCACCCCAGCACGATCTAAACAGAAAAATACGGGTAAATTTTGGATACACACATCATGGATAATCTGGTCATAGGCGCGCTGGAGGAAAGTAGAATAAATAGCAACCACAGGGCGCATCCCCTCACAAGCCAAACCAGCCGCCAAAGTGACAGCGTGTTGTTCAGCAATACCCACATCAATATATTGATTAGGTAACTTTTGTTGTAACTTATCTAAACCTGTACCCGTAGCCATAGCCGCCGTAATACCAATAATTTTTGGATCATTTTGCGCCAAAGTAGTTAAAGTATGGGCAAAAACTTTAGCATAACTAGGCGGTTTCGGTTTATTAGAAGGAATAGGTTTCCCCGTCGTCAAATTAAAGGGACTTTGAGCATGATAACCTACTTGATCTTTTTCTGCTACATCATATCCTTTGCCCTTAACCGTAATGACATGAACAAAAACAGGACCTTTGACTTTATGAGCTTTATTAAAAGTAGAAATTAACTCGGTGATATTATGACCATCCACAGGTCCAAAATAAGTAAAACCTAACTCTTCAATCACCGCACCCACTTTAGGCATGGCAAGGCGTTTCATTGCCTCCTTGAGATTTTTCATTTCTGGAGAAAGTTTTTCTCCATCACCAAATAAAGGGAAATGTTTAAATTGTTCTTCTAAATTATCCGTTAAAAACTGCATCGGTTCAGAAAGACGCACTTTATTGAGATAACGGGAAATTGCACCTACATTAGGAGAAATGGACATTTCATTATCATTTAACACCACCATTAAATTAGTGTTTGGTAAATGTCCAGCGTGGTTAATGGCTTCTAGTGCCATCCCTCCAGTCAGCGCTCCATCCCCAATAATAGAAACAACCTTAAAATTTTCACCTTTAGCATCTCTTGCTAAAGCCATTCCTAAACCTGCAGAAATGCTCGTGGATGCGTGTCCAGCTCCAAAATGATCAAATTTGCTTTCACACCGTTTTAAATACCCTGCAATGCCATCTTTTTGCCGTAAGGTATGGAAATTATGGTAACGACCAGTTAACATTTTATGGGGATAAGCCTGATGTCCTACGTCCCAAATTACTTTATCATGGTCGAAATCAAGGGTTTGATAGAGAGCAACGGTTAATTCTACCACTCCTAAGCCGGGTCCTAAATGTCCTCCCGTAGCGGCGATGGTTTGTAGGTGTTTTTCTCGAATTTGTTGTGCAATATCTTCTAGTTGTCGTACTGATAAACCATGTAATTGATTGGGATGTGTTATTTCACTGATGTGCATTCGTTATATTTCCCTATTTTTTATTATCTGTCTTAAATATCTAAGATTAAAACTTCCTATCTTTATTTTGTCTTAATTTTTGTAAATTTGCCCAGTGGAATAATAGACAATGTGGAATGTATAATGCAGAAAACTTTTTCCTTCATTATAAATCATCCCATAAAAATGCAACGCCGAAATTGCTATATTTAAAACCAACTGACCCTAAGGACATCCGTTATTCATTACCTAATTTACCTAAAATATGATGTAATTGTTTTAGATTAGTTAAAATTAAAATTTCCTGACCACGGTCAATATTAATCAATTCTTTATCAACTAATTTATCTAAAATTTGTTGAGAATCTGCTTCAGATAAAATAGCTAAATCGCCCAAATCTTGAGCAGAAAAATTATAAATAGCGATGCCATTTTCAGTATTTTCTCCATACTTTTCAGCCAAAGAAATTAATATAGTTACCAAACGAACTTTTCCCGTTTGATGGTAGTAACGATAATATTTTTGATACTCAGTAACTCGGTTGACAACTATTTTTAAAAAACGATTTTGAATTTGATTTTCTCGAAATAAAATTTGAATAAATCGTTGAGCTGAAATAGTTAAAATAGTTACAGTGGAAATAGCTTCCACCTGAGAATTAAAATCATGGTTTCCTAAAATACCAGCTTCCCCCACAAAACCACCCCTACCTATAATCTCTACGGTGATGTGACGGGCGCTGTATAAATGTTGCACTTTTACCCATCCAGAGGTAATTAAATGAAATCCACTACCCCAATCATCATGATTGATAATCACTTCCCCCGCCTGATAAGTTTCCGTTTTCACTAGGGAAATTAACCATTCCAGGGTTTCCTTATTTAGATTATGAAAAAGGGGAAAAAGCTCGGCAAATTCTTGCGTCTCCATGAAGTCTTGATTAAAGAATTATTTTTCTTTAAGAGTTTGTGATTTTTGCATTTTACTAGATTTTGGCTGGATTGGTCAATTTTTAACTGATGTTAGGCAAAAATAAAATTAATTGTTGGTTTTAGGTGTCAGGTATCGGGTGTCAGGTGTTAGGTTAAAGAATTGACAAAAAACTTATGTTTATTGATCATTTTCTTTTTCTTGTATAAAAGTCTATTGAGGCAAAGGGTGCATTGACTTGCCTCAGAGCGTCCTTGAGCATAGTCGCCTGTATTGAGGGTAGTCGAAATGTCAAAGTCAATCCTTTCACTGACGAATCAATGTTTGAGAGTTTTAAACCTGAAACCTACTACCTGCTACCTGAAACCTCCCTTAACTTAACATTTGAATCAGTGCGTAACGTCAGTTATTAATAAAAGTTGGACTTTGAGATGTGGTATAATATTAACAGTTTTAGCCTAGTTAAAGTACCGTTAATGATTGAGTGATGCCAAAAATAAGTTAGAATCTCAATCATTGAAAACAAAAAGATAAGGTACTCTGATATAGTAAATTAGATAAATAGAAGTTTAAAACCTATTAAGGAGGAAACAATTTTATGGCAGGAGATACAGGAGAACGTCCATTTACTGATATTGTCACCAGTGTGCGCTACTGGGTAATCCACAGTATCACTATTCCCATGCTTTTTATCGCTGGTTGGTTATTTGTCGGCACTGGTTTAGCTTACGATGCTTTTGGTACACCTCGCCCTGATGAGTATTTTACTCAAGTTCGTGAGGAATTACCCATTGTTAGTGATCGTTATGGTGCTAACCAACAAATTGAACAATTTAATAAGTAGTTAATCAAATAGAAAGATAATTATGACTAGCAGTAACAATCCTAATCAACCCGTATCATATCCCATTTTTACCGTCAGATGGTTAGCTGTTCACACTTTAGCAGTGCCTTCTGTGTTTTTTGTCGGTGCTATTACCGCCATGCAATTCATTCAACGATAGGAGATTATCATGGACAGAAATCCTAATCCCAACAGACAAGCAGTAGAATTAAATCGTACTTCCCTTTTCCTTGGGTTGTTATTAGTGGCTGTGCTTGGCATTCTTTTTTCCAGCTATTTTTTCAACTAATAGTTAATAAATTTTTAAGGAGGTTTCAATTATGGGCGACGCAAGAATCCCTCTCTGGATTGTCGGTACTGTTGCCGGTATGGGTGCTTTAACTGTGTTAGCTTTATTCTTTTATGGTGCTTATGCTGGTGTGGGTTCTTCTCTATAATCAAGGAGAAGCATTGAACTAGACTGTTTGGCAAAAATTAATAAATAACTAAAGCAAAAAAATATCAGGTAGCGAAGTTAATTCGCTACTTTTTTAATGTAATCATGTTGGGTTACGCTATCGCTAACCCAACCTACAGGCTAAATTACCGAATAATCAAGGGTTTAAAACCCCGTCTTTCCAGAGGCAAACAAAGAAATACGGTAGTCCAAGCTATCTTTAAATTTACCCTTGCCCTTTGCTCTTTTAACTTTGTCCTTTTCTCACTATTCCCATTCGATGGTGCCGGGGGGTTTGGAGGTAATGTCATACACTACTCGGTTAACGCCTTTAACTTCATTGACGATGCGATTGGAAATGACTTCTAATAATTCATAGGGTGGTTTTGCCCAATCTGCCGTCATACCATCTTCACTGGTAATAAGTCGTAGCACCACAGGGTAGGCATAGGTGCGCTTGTCGCCCATGACTCCCACGCTTTTGACGGGAAGAAGCACGGCAAAGGCTTGCCAAAAGTCGTGATACATTCCTGCTTTTTTAATCTCATCTCTGACTACAAAATCAGCGTCTCGGAGAATATTTAATTTCTCGGCATCCACCTCTCCTAAAATGCGAATGGCTAAACCCGGACCGGGGAAGGGGTGACGAGAAACGATTTCTTCTGGTAAGCCAATAGCTCTACCTAATTTACGCACTTCATCTTTAAATAGTTTCCGTAAGGGTTCTACTAATTTAAAACGGAGATTTTTGGGTAAGCCTCCTACGTTGTGATGACTTTTTATTTTTACGGCGACTCTTTCTCCTGTTTTAGGGTCAACATTGGTATCGGCTGATTCAATGACATCGGGATATAATGTGCCTTGGGCTAAATAATCGAAAGGTCCTAAACGGTTTGATTCTTCTTCAAAGACTTGGATAAATTCGTAACCAATACGGCGACGTTTTTCTTCTGGGTCTGTTATACCTTTTAATTGGGCGATAAAACGCTCCCTAGCGTTAACATAGATTACGTTGATGTAAAATTGGTGGTCGAAAATTTCTACTAATCTTTCTGGTTCACCTTTACGCATGAAACCTTGATCGATAAACATACAGGTTAGTTGATCGCCGATGGCTTCGTGGAGTAAAAATGCGAGGGTGGAGGAGTCAACACCCCCTGACAGGGCGAGTAATACTCGTTTATCACCTACTTGATTTCTAATGTCAGTGATGGATTGTTCTAAAAAGGTTTGAGTTGTCCAAGTTGGTTCGCAACCGCAGATATGATATACAAAGTTACGGATTAGGGCTGTGCCATATTGGGAGTGAATCACTTCGGGGTGAAATTGAACACCAAATAATTTGTCTTGGTGGTGGGAAATGGCAGCGCACGGGGTGTTTTCGGTGTGCGCTAAAATGGTGAATCCTTCTGGTAAGTGGGTGCAGGAATCGCCGTGACTCATCCACATGATTGAGCCGTTTTCAACGTTGGTTAATAAGTCGGTGGGATCGTCAATAAAGAGGGATGCTTTACCGTATTCGGCTTTTTTTGCTCTTTCTACTCCTCCCCCTAATTGTTTTACCATCAACTGCATTCCATAACAAACACCTAGTACAGGAATACCAAGATTCCAAATTTCAGGGTCACAGGTGGGGGCATGGTCGTCATATACTGAGTTAGGACCACCGGATAAGATAATTCCCTTGGGGTTTAATTCCTTGAGGTGGAGGGCGCTGGTGCGGTAGGAGATTACTTCGGAATATACTTCTGTTTCTCTGATACGCCGAGCGATTAGTTCGGAATATTGTGAGCCAAAGTCAAGAATTAAGATCATTTCACGCTCTTTTGTCTCGTGGTTTTGGGGTGCTTTTAAGGGAGTTTCTGTTATAGTCACTTTCTGCTTGAGGTAATTAGGATGAGAAAAGCCAATTCTATCTTGCAAAATAAGGCTTCTGGTCTAGGGTGGAGGGCGCCCTTCACAGGCAACCATTACACCTACACAAATCTTATCATTATTAGACCTCTGTAAAAAAATAAAATTTTTATGGGTGTCAAAACTGTGACTCATCAAGGGAGTAATCTATTTTTAATTAACCCTTGTTTCTATACTTGATATTATGATAATAACCAAGAAAAAAATTAATATAAACAAGAAAATTTTATTAAAAATTAAAGATAAAATAAGCCCAAATAAAAATTAAAAGACATACTTTTTAAGTTTTACACGGCTGTTTAAAATCATCTCTTCCCGTAGAGAAATAATCAATACTATCTGGTATTGTAAAAGTGTATAACTACTGCATTATCCAAAAAAAATTAATGTTAGTGAGCTCACTCAGGGTATTTTATGACTAAATAATCAGTAATATTGTGAAGTTAATTGAATATGATTTTTTTGACATTGCTGATTCTTGATATTATTTATCTTTGCCAGTAATGACTATATTATTGAATGATCTGTATTTTAAATTATGAGATTTTTATTTTCATATTTTGATTTGGTAACATCAATGAATAGGATATTAGCTTATTTTTTCAAAACGATTTACACTCAATAACTATATCCATTTTTTGTTACTTTCCGATTTTCGATAAAATTATAGATTAAAGAATTTTTACTCAATAGATTTACATGATTAGAATTGGTAATGGTTACGATTTACATCGTTTGGTAGCAGGGAGAAAACTAATTTTAGGCGGTGTAGAAATTAAGCATTCTTTGGGATTATTAGGACATAGTGATGCAGATGTATTAACCCATGCCATCATGGATGCTTTACTCGGGGCGTTGAGTTTAGGAGATATTGGGCATTATTTCCCCCCCACTGATGAGCGTTGGCAGGGTGCTGACAGTATGTTTTTACTAGAAAAAGTTTATCAGTTAATTACTGAGCGTGGCTGGGAAATTGTTAATATGGATAATGTTATTGTTGCCCAGCGCCCGAAGCTCAAGCCTTATTTATCGGCGATGATTAATAGTTTAGCCCACCGTCTGAACATTGATCCTGAGCAAATTAGTATTAAAGCTACCACCAATGAAGGGTTAGATGCTGTGGGTAGAGAAGAAGCCATTTGCGTTCATAGTGTAGTATTAATTACTAAAACTTCTTAGCAAATATTGCCTATTATCTACTCTCGGCACTATACTGCAAAATAGTCTTACAGTTGCATGGGAGTTTCATGGTCATTAAATCATTCAGCAAATTATGTCTTATTTTCGCTCTTAGTATAGCCCTCTGGTTTAGTAATGGGTTAGGGGCGCTGGCAGAAATCGACAATGATCGTTTAGATGGTAATATTTTTGTAGTTTATGCTGGTAATGGTTCATTAGTACCACCTCGTCTCACTTTAAAACAATCTTTTGACCGTGAGTTACCTGTTATTTTAGTTTACTATCTGGATGACAATAGCGATTCTAAACAATTCGCCTTCATTGTTTCTCGTTTACAGGAATTTTACGGGCGCACCGCCAGTATTATGCCCATCAATGTGGATACGATAACCCCCAAGGATAAATATCAACCCGATGAGGTGGGATATTATTATGAGGGCGCTATTCCTCAAACGGTAATTTTAAATCAAAATCGGGAAGTCATTTTTAATGAAAAAGGTGTCATTGAATTTGAACAAGCGGATGATGTTTTAAGAAAATTATTTGATTTATTACCCCGTTCTGAATCAGTACAATTAAGAAAAAAGACTTTCAATCAGTTTAATAGTGAATTAGTACCTGATGAAAGATAAGCAAGGGATTTAGGGGTTGCCGAAAAAGTAGTGTCGTGAGAGCAAATTGACAATGGATAATTGACAATTATGGGGTTTTACTATCCTCGTGTAGTGTCTGTAATCTTGTGTTTTAATTACATTTTTATAAAAAATTAGTAATGTCAACATCTTAGTTCAATTTATTGAACGAAATATTATTGGTTCCGTGTAATTCATTACACGGTGGGGTGTAGGACTTCTAGCCCAATTTTCGGAGAAGTTTAATATAAAAAGGCGACGCCCAGATTCGAACTGGGGGATAAAGGTTTTGCAGACCTCTGCCTTACCACTTGGCTACGCCGCCATTAAAGACATATATTATGGTAACTTAAAATAAGTTCAACTGCAAGGGAAATGGTATGGGTACAGAAATTGAGCGTAAATTTTTGATTAACCGTGAATTATGGCGCCCTCCACCGCAGGGATTAAAATATCTTCAAGGCTATATTTACACCAAAAACAACACCACTGTGAGAGTTAGGGTTGTGGGGATGCAGGGATTTTTGACCCTAAAAACGAAAACGGTCGGTTATAGTCGCTCTGAGTACGAGTATTTAATTCCCGTAGAAGATGCCGAAGCCATGTTAAATACCATGTGTGATCAACCATTGATTGAGAAAATACGTTATAAACTCAATTATCAAGGATTTTTATGGGAAGTTGATGAATTTTTGGGAGATAATCAGGGTTTGATTCTCGCTGAAATTGAATTACAGGAAGAAGGACAATTTTTTGAGATTCCGCCATGGATAGGCAAAGAAGTCACCGCAGATTCACGTTATTATAATTCCTATCTTGCCCGTAATCCCTTTCAATCTTGGTAACTATCATGGACAATAATTTGCATTTTAAACCAGCGCACCTCCTCGCTCAATTAATTCGTAACAAAGAAATATCACCACTGGAGTTAACAGAATTATATTTACAACGCATCGGCAACATTAACCCTCAATTAGGAAGTTTTGTCCATGTTGCTGCCGAATTAGCCCGAGAAGATGCTCATATTAAAACAGAAATTTTAGGCAACACGAAAGACACCAGCGCCCTTCCCCCTCTCTTTGGCATCCCCACAGCCATAAAAGACCTTTACCCCGTCAAAGGAATGCCTACAGGCTACGGTAACGGCATGATTAAAGATCAAATTGCTGATTATGACAGTGGCTTTGTGACCAAAATAAAAAAAGCCGGGATGATTATTCTCGGTAAAACTGCCACCTCAGAATTAGGCTCAATGCCTTATATTGAATCCGAGACACTTCCTCCCAGTCGTAATCCCTACAATCTTAATTATACCGCCGGGGGTTCTAGTGGTGGGGCGGCGGGCGCTGTGGCAGGAGGATTAATCCCCCTAGCGCCCGGCTCCGATGGCGGTGGTTCAGTGCGAGGACCTGCTTTCTGCTGTGGTTTAGTGGGTTTAAAACCCTCCCGTGGGCGCATTTCTAACGCTCCCGTGGGCGACTATTTAGCAGGAATTGCCACCCACGGCTGTTTAAGTCGTAGTGTGTTGGATTCTGCCATGCTTCTCGATACTCTTTCTGGTTATATCATAGGCGATCCCTATTGGTTAGAAAATCCCTCCGAAAGTTTTGCTACTCTCGCTCAAAAATCACCAAAATCCTTGCAAATTGCCTTTGCCACCGAAATATTACCCGCAGGAAAAGCCGATGTCTGTTTACAACAACAAGTAGAAAAAACTGCCACTATCTTGTCAGAAATGGGGCATCAAATCACCTTAGAAAAGGTTGATTTTACTTCTTTAGTGGAGCCATTTAAGTTAATTTGGCAATCAGCCCTAGCACAAGTAAATTTTCCTCCACAAATTATGACCCCCATGAATCAATGGTTAAAACAAAATGCGCCTAACTTGGGAGAATATCTTAATGCAGTTCATCAAATGCAGGTTATTTCTCGTCAAATGGTGGCTTTTTTCGCTGATTATGATGTTTTACTATTACCAACCTATCTACAACCCCCTATCAAAATAGGGCGGTGGGCGCCACTCAGCCCAGAGGAAACCCTCGAAAAAGTTATTACTTGGATTACCCCCTGTCCTCCTTTTAACGCCACGGGGCAACCTGTCATTGCTTTACCCACAGGATTCACTGAAGATGGTTTACCCATAGGTGTCCAGTTAGTAGGAAAGCCCAATGATGAAGTAACAATTTTACAACTAGCCTATCAACTAGAACAAATTAAACAGTGGTATCAAAATCAACCCAATCTATAATAAGCAATGGACAATTGATAATGGAAGGAATGAAGAATGAAGAATGCAGAATGCTCAACAATTCATTATCAATAAAATATTACTAGAAAATATTGAATTAACTTTACTTTCTAAATTCTAAATTCTAAATTTTCTCCCTTAACCACCAGCTACAGCAGGAACAATACTGACCTCATCTCCATCAGTGAGGGCAGTATCTGCATTATCTAAAAATCTTATGTCCTCACTATTAACATAAAAATTGAGGAAACGACGAGGAATACCTTGCTCATCACATAAACGAGCCTTAATACCTGGATAGTTAACCTCTAAAGAGTCAATCAAACCGCTAATGTTAGTTGCCTCACATTCCACCGTAGCTTCTTCTTTAGTAAATTTTTGTAAAGGAGTAGGAATTAATACTTTGACTGCCATTTTTTTATCTTTAAATTATCGAGTTGTTGCCAAAAAAAAAGACTTAAAATTAAGTCTAGGAAAACAGGGGTAATAAATACCCCATAAGTAATAATTTTACACTAAAACCTGTTGCCATTCTAAACGACCTAAAGTACGAGAACGATCTAAAGCGCGCTCAAAACTGTCTAATTTAGGTTCAATTAAAAAAGGCTCACTGATATAACCCTGTACTGCTTCTTGGGTTTTTAAACCATTCCCAGTAATGTACACCACGGTGGTTTCTTCCGGATCAATTTTTCCAGCTTCTACCAATTTCTTCAAGACAGCAATGGTGGTGCCTCCGGCAGTTTCGGTAAAAATACCTTCCGTTTCTGCTAAAAGTTTCATGCCTTCAATGATTTCTGCATCGGTGACAGATTCAATATTACCGTTAGTTTTACGAGCAATATCAAGGGCATAAACACCATCAGCAGGATTACCAATAGCGATAGATTTAGCAATGGTATTGGGTTTAACAGGGGTAACAAAATCTCTGCCTTCTCTGAAGGCTTGGGCAATGGGGGAACATCCTTCAGCCTGTGCACCACTAAAGCGCACTTCCTTGTCATCCACCAAACCTACTTTAACAAATTCCTGAAAACCTTTATAAATTTTGGTAAATAGTGAACCAGAGGCGAGGGGCGCTACTATATGATCGGGTAGTTTCCAGCCTAATTGTTCAGCTACTTCATAGCCAAGGGTTTTTGAACCTTCGGAATAGTAAGGACGGAGATTGATATTGACAAAACCCCAACCGTATGTGTTACCTACTTCGGAACAAAGACGGTTTACTTGATCATAATTACCCTTTACCGCCATTACTGTAGGATTATAGATTAAAGTTCCCAAAACCTTACCCGCTTCAAGATCAGAAGGGATAAATACACAACAATCCAAACCAGCATAGGCAGCAATAGCGGCGGTAGAGTTAGCTAAATTACCCGTACTAGCACAAGATACGGTCGTAAAGCCTAATTCTTTGGCACGAGTTAGAGCCACAGACACCACCCTATCTTTAAAACTGAGGGTAGGCATATTAACAGCATCATTTTTGATATAGAGATTTTTAAGACCGAGACGTTGAGCTAAACGATTAGACTTTAACAGGGGAGTCATTCCAGTACCCATATCGATGGGATTTTCACTCTCTACAGGTAAAAATGCTTTATAGCGCCAAATAGAATTAGGACCTTTTGCAATACTTTCACGGCTAACTTGCTCTTTGATAGCGTCATAATCATAAGCGACTTCTAAAGGAGCAAAGGTTTCCTCACAGATATTAATAGCTTTTAAAGGGTATTCAGTACCACCCTCTTTTGATACTAATTTAGTAAAGGTAGGTTTTTTGGCGGTGCTAGGGGCTGTGGTCGTTGTCATGATACTGTTTTCTCCCTGTGGGTTATAACTGTCTCTATTCATCAATGATTGCTTGAGTATAAGCATAACAAGTCATTTCATAACTGTCAACAATACCAGACTAAAAAGGTCGGGTTTAATTTACAACGCCGAGGGGATATTTTTTGTGAAAATCAAAATATTAGTAATTTTTTGAATGGAAGACATCATTTTTGTATTTCGATAGGTGCTTTATTTCTTTTCAAAAAGAAGTTAATTCTTTCTATGAACTACGCATTTCCGCTACGCTGAGAAATGCGTTTCTGACGCTTCTTCGCCCCAAGTTGCCTCATGCTTCCGCACTCAGTAGAGCTTGGCGACTCTGCGTCTAAAGAGGCACGTTCCATACCCCTGATATAGTTTTCTATGACC